>CACZFE010000047.1 GCA_902780365.1 uncultured Spirochaetales bacterium | reverse complement strand
CTCTTTGCTGTAACTGCCTGAAAAAACTGCATTTATTCCGCCGAGAGAAATGTCTGCGTCTTTTGTTGCAGCCGATTTTTCATTTTTGTCAAAAGCTATATCGCCGGTAAATCTGAAAAGCGGCAGAGTAAACGGTTTTGAATCAATGAGAGGGTGGAAAAACGAGAAATCTTTAAGCGTGAAATCATTTTTTGATAAGATCTTTTCATCAGCAATTTTTATTTCAGAAACCGAACTGATTTTTCCCGCCATGATATCAAGAGAAGTCTTTCCTTTTATTATTTCGCGGAAATCTTTCAAATCTATCCCGTCAAGACGCACTGAAGCGCTTTTTTCCCTGAGTAAAAAAATAATTTCTGCTGTTCCGCCTTCTTTTTTGCCTGATTCCGTAAAGAGTGCCTTTCCGCCGGAACGCGACAGATCAAGTTCCGTCAGAAACTGACGTTCGATATCTCTGAAAATGAATTCAGTTTCCGATTCAAAGTGAAGGGAAACGTCACTTGCGGCACTTTTTTGATCTTTGTACGATTCTTTGCCTGACTCTCCGCCATGCTTTGCTGAAACGGCATATTTGAATATCGGACCGGTGTGCAAACGGCTTTTTTCGCATCTCAATTTGATCTTTTTCTCGTTTGCGAAAATCATTTTTCCCAAATCGTAAAAAAAGCATTTTTCCATAACTGCGAGTTCGTTTCCGCTGTGGGAAAAAACGGCTTTTTTTATGGATATCCGCGGCGGAAAGAAGGAAACGTCAAGCCCTGAAATTTCGGTATCGATGCCGTATTTGGCCTTTATTACAGCCGTAGCTTTCGAAGAAGCTGCACCGAGCTTTCCGTCCGACACTTTTTCAAGCGCGAAGAGGGCAACTGCCGCAGCGGCGAGCAGAAAAATTAGGGCGGCGAAGCCTTTTTTCAGTTTTCTGCTCATAGATCGAGGAATTTAGAGATGTCTTCTTTGATGATTTCGAGCGAGTTTTTCCAGAAGTTTATGTCGTTGAGGTCGATACCGACTATTTTCGCGACATCTGTCACGCTGCGTTTGCCTGTTTCAGAAAGGAGAAACTCGTATTTCCCGGTGAAACTGCTTCCGGTTTCGGTGTATTTCGCGTAAAGACCTTTCGCGAAGAGAAGTCCGAACGCGTAGGGGAAGTTGTAGAAGTTCCATTCGGTGTTGTAGTAGTGCGGTTTGATGAGCCAGAGATATGGATGAAGTATTTTTTCGTCAAGCCCGTCGCCGTAGGACTCGATCTGCGCTTTTGTCATCTCCTCGCAGAGCTGCTCAGGCGAAAGAGGTGCTGTTTCACGTGCTTTGAAAAGCGCTGTCTCGAAAAGATAACGGCTGTAAATATCGACGATGACCTGTCCGGCACCGGAGATATCGGCTTCGAGGATCGCAAGCGCTGAATCTTTGTCGGCCTCTTTCAAAGCGGCTTTGTTGATTATCGTTTCGCAGAAGATCGAAGCTGTCTCGGCAAGCGGGGAAGGGTAGTCTGTGTTCAGGATAATGTTGTTTGAAAGACACTGTCCGTGGAACGCGTGTCCGAGTTCGTGGGCGATCGTCGTGACATCGTTGTAGGAACCGTCGAAGTTCGCCAGGATCCTGCTTTCGGATATCGCGAAAAGGTTCTCGCAGAAAGCTCCGCCGACTTTTCCTTCTCTGATCTCGGAGTCGATCCAGTTGTTGTCGAACGCGTTTCTCGCGAAACTGCCGAGTTTTTTACTGAAAGTCGAAAATTTCTCGACTATGAAATCGGCTGCTTCTGAGTATGTGAAATTCGACTGCGTGCCTTTTGTTACCGGCGCGAAAATGTCGTAGAAAGGAAGGCTTCCGTCGATCCCGAGCATTTTCGCCTTCTTTTTGTAGTAAGCCCTGAAACATGGTAGATATTCCCTTATCGCAGCGAACATCGTGTCGATTATGCTCTTTTCCATCCTGTTTTTCGTAAGCACCATCTCAAGCGGCGAAGCGTAGCCGCGCATTCTCGCCAGAGTTATCGATTCTCCTTTTATCGCGTTGATGCAGGCCGCGACGGACTTTTCGACTTTTTTGCAGGCCTTCATTTCGGCTTCATAAGCTTTTTTTCTTGTTTCGGCGTTTTCGGAATATGCTAAAGCGCGGATCTGAGAAATCGGTTTCGTCTCGATTTTTCCGGAAGCTGTCTGAACTTCGCCCGTCAGAGAGCCGGTGAGGACATTGTGAAGGTTCGTCCATGCCGACGAGCCTGTGAGTTTGAGGTCCGAAATTATCTGCTCGGTCTGATCGTCGAGAATGTGACGGCCGTTGGTTATGAGTTCTTCAAAGTGGAAAATGCACTCTTCAAGGTCTGTCCCGCGCAGAGTTTCGGGGTCGAATCCGCTTGCCGAAAGCCATTTTATGAACCTGACATCCGCAAGCGAGGTCCTGTTTTTCTTTACCGTGACAGTTTCGATGAAGGAATTCGCCCTTGAATCGTTGGTGTCGGCGCAGAACGAAAGGTTTGCGAAACAGAAAAGTTTCTCTGTCAGCGCGGTTATCTCGGATCTGAGCGCGACATATTTTTTCAGAGTCGCGGCAACGTCGCAGTTTTTGGAGAGATCGTCCGCGAATTTTTCGTATTCTTCGTTTTTCGAATCGAGTTTTTTACAGTCTCCGGCAAATTCCGGCGAATCAAAGCCAGTGTAAAGAGCGTCAAGATTCCATCTCATATCCATGTTTCCACCTCTCAAGACAATGAAAGCAAAAAAAGCGGGCGATTATACAGAAAGGGAGAAAGAAGGCAATTTTCGTTTCCGGATCTGCTCAATATGACTTGATGCGGAAAAAATCGGCTTTTAGCGGCCATAAAATTGACAGATTGGATAAATTGTTGAAAATTCTGCGGTAACGTTTTTTAGAGGTTGGAATGACAGTGCTGAAACTCATAGTCGAGAACGACAAAAACGAACTGAACATTTTCGAGTTCAACGGTAATCTTATCACTGTCGGACGAAGTCCGAAAAACGATCTTGTCCTTGATGAAAGGAACGTGTCGAGATACCACTTCCAGCTTGAGATAGTTGACGGAAGGATCATTATCTGCGACCGCGGGAGCTACAACCACACTTTTGTCGACGAGAGAGAGCTTGTCGGTGAAAAACTCGAAATTTTTGTCGGCAACGTCATAACTGTCGGCGATTACAACATCTATCTCGAACAGGACGAAGAATCTCTTCTCAGAACTGTTCAGCCGGCTGTCGAGGCTGTGAGCAGAAAGGTCGCACAGGACAATCTCCTTCTGGCGAAAAACGGATATCTCGGCGGAAAAATTTTCCCGCTTGCCGGACGTGAGACCGTTATCGGTTCCCATGCAAGTGCCGATGTATATCTTTCGAACGAGGATATCCCGCCCATTCATTCGAAAATCGTTTTCGACGGCAACATCTACCTGCTTGTAAAAGGCGACTACAATGCCGATTATCCGCTTATAGTCAACGATACCGAAGTCCCGTCCGTTGACATGAGGAACGGAGACGAGATCAGAGTCGGCGATTTCCTTTTCGAATTCATCGAAAAAGGCGAGGAATACGATCCGCAGCCGTATCAGCTTGAAGCTGAAAAATCGAGAAAGGAAAAACTCAGAAAAGATATAAAAGGCAAGAAAATAAGAAGCATAAACGACGAGGAGCAGGACGAAAAGACCGAAGTCACCAAAGTGAACAAACGGGGAAAAGGCAAAGTGATCGCCGTTGTTCTTATTGCTCTTGTGCTTGCCGCGGCCGCAGCAGGAGCGGTGTTCTTTTTTGTTCTTTAATTTAAAACTCAAGTTTTGCAGATGAAATCATCGGTTTTATTCGTTTTTTTGATCGCTTTCGCTTTTGTTTCATGTTCAAAGGATAATGCTTCCGTTCTGCACGGAATGGGCTACGAAGCCGACGGAACGGGACTTCTTGAGGCTGTCGGAAACGATGACACCGCTGCTCTCGAAATTTTCTTGAAAATGCCCGAACTGCTCAATTTCGCCGATAAATCAGGGAGAAACGCCGTGATGCTGGCTTCGGCCAAAAAAGACTGCACGATGCTGAAAAAACTGGTCGCAGCAGGTGCGAATCTCAAAATTATGGATAATTCCGAAAAAATGCCTCTGCATTACGCTGCTGCCGGAAATTCCGAAGAATGTGCGGAATTCCTGCTTGAAAACGGTGCCGACGCCAATTTCCAGGACAATTTCGGACGCGATGCCGCGAATACTCTCGCAACTCTCGCAAAAGAGGAAAATCCCGGATTGTTCAGGATGCTTGCCGGAAAATCGACTGACCTTGAAAGGCGTGACAAAGACAAAAAAACACTTCTCATAATTGCGTCGGAAAAAGGACAGGCGGATTATGTGAAATTTCTCATATCTTCCGGAGTTTCCCCTCTTTCAAAGGATTTCAGCGGAAAAACGGCGCTTGACTATGCTTCGGAATCGCTTGATGCAGGCCGGCTTGACAGCGCGACCTTTGAAGAGCTTGCGGCTTATACGCAGAAAATAAAAGAGAAACTGTAATACGAGGTGAACTGAATGGTAAAGCTGATCGCGGCGTTTTCCCCGAAAGGCGGGGCAGGAACATCCATGATAATCGCGAACCTTTCGATCTATCTTGCACAGAAGGGAAAAAAGGTTCTTTTGATTGACGCGGCTCCTAACGGCGGAACGCTCCATTCATATCTCAATCTTCCGACAATAGCTGTTTCTGATGAAGTCGCGGAGCATTTTTCGGTGCTGCCGCTTATTTCGACTGATTACCAGAATCTCAGCTTTTTCAGCAACCTGCAGTATCACGGCTCAAAAATCAGCGATCTTCTGATACGCTGGCAGGGTGAGATGGGGCTGGTGCAGTTCGATTTTGTCTTTATTGATATGGGCTCTGTCATAAATTCGGATCTTATGGATGTTATCGGAATTGCCGACTATTCGCTCATGTTCCTTTCGCCTGATTTCGTTTCGTTTGAGAAGAGCAACTATTTTTTCAGATCGCTTGTCAACTACAGGCTGCGCAATGTCGAACTTAAATACGAGATCCAGCTTGAAACTCAGAACATAAGGCGGGCGAAAAATGATTACCTTTTCACTTTCAGGAACCTGCTCGTTCTGCTTTCTCAGGCGATCCCGAAAAACGTTTCCCATATTGCAAATATCACCGGCGACTTGAAGATAGGCATAATTTACAACGGTTTGCGCAGCGCGGCTGACAGGGAATTCACCCAGCTTTACCGTTTTTTAATAAGCAACTGTTTCGGTGTCGATACGGATCTGATTGCGGAAATTCCTTATTCCGATCTTGTCCCGACTTCGATAGCAGCCATGAAACCCGTTGTTACTCTTGAGAAAAATGCCGAATTTATCGATGTCCTTGATAACTTTGCAAGCACGCTTTCGGGCTGTCTGTTCCGGAAAAGTCCGCTTAAGAAGAAGTTGAAAATATCGCCTTTCAATTATTACGAATGGTTCGGTCTTGACCGCGGATGCACAAGTCTGGATATAAAAACGCAGTATGAAACGCTGAAAAAACTCTACGTCGGTGACAATCCTATGCTGCGCGATATTTACAGCGACAGCGACCTTTTTATCCTTAACACCCTGATCGATACGATATCGCAGGAACTCAATGATCCTGAGATAAGACGGGAATACGACATGGATATTGAAAGCCATATTCTTTCTCTTGAAACCTCGTTTCCCGATATTTTCATAATCGGAGAAGTGCTCAAAAAATACAACCGCGTGAAGAAAAGAGAGGTCCTTGTCAAAAAGGACGTTTTCGGACGCAGCGCGGAAAAGAAAGTCGTTTCCTCCTCGTCCGACAGTGACTTTGCCGATGCAAATGAAATATTCGGCAAATACAGCGGTTTGCCCGTAAACGGCAGTCTTCTGAGGAAGATAAGGGAAGAGGTCGGGATTTCGTATGAATTTGTAATTTCGCGCACCAAAATATCAAACACTGTCCTTGATGCGATAGAAAAAGACAAATACGATATGCTTCCGGCCGATCTTTATGTGAAGAATTTTGTCCAGCAGTATTGCAAGACACTCAAGATGAATGCGGAAAACACCGAACTCATATCCTGCGGCTATCTTAAAACAAAAAATACTCCTGAACAGGAGCCGGAACCTGAAATAACCGAAGAAAACAGGCAGGCGAAGGCATGAATCCCTATTTTTTCAAGACGGTTTTCGATTATTTCGGAGCGCCTTATCCCGGCGCATACATGACAGTCCTCTTTTTTTCGTTTTTTATGACGCTTCCGATCATGATCTGGACTTCGAAACGTTTTAGTCTGAGCTTGAAAAAGATGATCGGGATGCCCCTTGTCATAGTTCCGTCGGCTCTGGTCGTTTCAAAGATATTCCACATCCTTTTCGAAGGAATGCTGATGACATATATCGAAGGCCTGAAGGAGAACGGGATAAGCTATCTCTTCATGAAAATGCTGAACCCTTTTACCCCGGGACATGTTTTTTACGGCGGACTTTTAGGCGGTTTCATCGCCGGTGCTCTTTTCACCTTGATTGCTTATCCGCATGACAAAAAATCTTTTCTCAAAACGGCTGACGCAGCTGCGATATGCGTTGCAAACGGTCTCTGGCTGACAAGGATCGGCTGTTTTCTCGAAGGCTGCTGCTTCGGAAGACCGTCGCAAATTTTCGGGATACGCTTTCCGCAAGGCTCGAAGACAATGTTCTCGCTTTTTCATATCGACCCTGAGCATACGAGCCTTTTTACCGACACTCAGCCGCTTATTCCGACGCAGCTTATCCACTCGTTCAGTAATTTTGTAATATTTGTCATGCTGCTTAGACTTGCATCTTCAAAAGAGCAGAAAAATCCCGGCTATATTTCGGCGGTTTTCCTTCTTTCATACTCGGTGACACGCTTCCTCATCGAATTTCTGCGCTACGACATACGCGGAAGTTTTCTTATCTTTTCCACAAGCCAGTGGATTTCTATCGTTCTTTTTACCGGCGGTTTTATGCTGTTTAAAAAGACTAAAAGTGCTGAAGATCTGAAAAAGTAGTTATTTTACACAGATAACTTTGAAGGGAACGGTTTTTCCGGTATTGAACTGAACGGTTCCTGAGGACATGTCTGCGATCCATGCCGATGACGGATATCCGATGTAGGTCGTCGAGCTCCAGAGATAAGGTGAAGTCAGACCTGGGAACAGGGATGCCGGATTGGAGCGGGAGTAGTCAATTATCGATGCAAGTTCGTTGATGTTGGGAAGTCTCCATTCGGTTTCACCTGCATATTCAAGGTCTTCGCAGTATTTTAATGCCGCTTTCCAAATTACTTCTTCACCGAGAGTTTTTGTCCATTTCAGGTTGTGTGTGCCGTCATAAACGATCACTTCATTGTTTTCGGTGAAAGTCTTGAAATCGGGTTTTGCAAGTTCTTCTCCGCGGACACAGCGGACATAGAATGTAGAAGATGCCTTTGTGTCATCCAGTTCCGTCGTTTCTCCTGTCTGGAAATCCACCGCCCAGCTTTTTCCGCTCGAAGCTAAGGAGGATGCTGACGTCCAGAATATTGTTGTGGTTGTGGAAGGAAGCGGGAAGTAGTTTTCATCGGTTATGCCTATGGCAGGAATAGATCCGAAGTTTTTGATCGTTGCATATTCTTCCGGAGTTGGCAGTCTCCAGTCGCTGTAACCTGCATAGTTCAGGTTGCTGCAGTAATCAACAGCTTCCTGTTTAGTGCATACGATTATATTTGTTCCTTCACCGTGATTCGGGCAACCTGTTTCGGGAAGTTTCCTTTGCCATACCAAACCGGTAATGTTGTCTGTTACGAGATCGCTTGAAGTAGTGTAACTTTTCATGAGGCAGTAACCTTTATTTGCGTATTGGACATCCTGGCCGAAGAAATCGGCATCCGGAGAGGTTGGGCAGGTTATCTCTTTTTTGCTGTTGAAGCATTGGCTCTGGTCGGTGCAGATTACAGTCGGATCGTCTTTTTCCGGGATCGAGTCCTCGTCGCCGGTTTCATCAGGTTCCGTGTCGGTGTCGTCATGAGTATCGGTATCGCTGTCGTCCGGTTCGGTATCGGCAGTTGTATCGGTATCGTTGTCATCCGGCTCAGTGTCAGCATCGGTTTCATCCGGGGCTGTGTCGGTGTCATCTTTATCTGAATCGTGATGAGGATCGTCGGAAGGATCGTTGTCGTTTACAGGAGTAGTGTCTTTATCCTCATCGTTTTTTGTGTCCGTGTCGGCATCATCTTCCGGCAACTGGTCGTCATCGGTAAGAATATCATCGTCAATGTCGGGATATTTATTACCTTTTCCTCCGCAGCTTATGCAGAAAACAAGCGCTGCGAAAACGAGCGTAAAGAAGAAAAAATTCCTCAGTTTCATAATTGCCTCCTATTCAACGCAGATAACAATGTTGTTGTTTGTCTTTGATTCGAGAACGACGCTTCCTGTCAAGAAGTTTACGGCATAAGCCTCGGACGGAGCCGTGTTGACAGTCGTCGAAGTCCATGCCGTGCCCGTGAATCCGTTGATCAGCGAGCCTCCGTTTTCTCTGTCGATAAGCCACATGAGCTCGTTTACAGTAGGAAGTCTCATGTTGTTAAGACCGTTCGGGCTGCCGGGATTGCTGCAGAGCTGGAGTGCATTTTCCCATGTATCACCGGTCGTGAGGTCTTCAAAATACCAGAAGTTGAAAATTATTGAATCAGCTGATTCAGTAGCTGTCATTACCGTGTTCGGTGAATCAAATATGAACATTGAATTGTCAGTCTTTTTCTGACACTGGAATGCGGTGCAGTTTGATCCTTCTACCGAACGGACGCATTTTATATTTGCTGTTTCCGAGCCGGTTGACGGCGAGTATGTTCCGTCGATACTTGAGAAGCGAAGTCCTTCGTCAGTCCAGTAGGATCCGTTAGTGTTCGCGAAGCCTGAATACATGTGCGGAGCTGAAGCGTAGTCTGTAATCGTTGACAACTCGGCAACGGTCGGAAGTCTCCAGTCGTCGTAGCCGCCTATGGTAAGGAAGTGGCAGTACGCAGCGGCTTCTTCTGCTGTACACGATTTCCCAGGATCCGGTAAATCTTCTGTGCAGGTGCGATAGCCAAAACCTTCTATTTCAAGTCCGTAAATTGATGGTGTTGTTGCTATCCACATGAGTCCTGTAGCATTGTCTTTGATTATTTCACCGTTTGCAATAGCCTCATAGTCATGCAGCGTGTAGTTATTAAAGTTAGGTTCCTGACCGTAGAAAGAATCTCCGGCTGAGGGGCACGGTGTGATTACGGTTCCACTGTCGTCGTAGCAGTTAGTCTGCCCTGTTCCGAAGAAAGGACTCGTGTAACTGCTGTCATATGTGCAGGCAGAAAGAACCAGCATGCAGTTCAAGCACTCAGATATAGAAGCTCCGTTTGTAAACTGGGGCAGATCGCTGCATTGCAGTGTGTCAAACGGTATTAGTGAACCGTCGCATATTTCATCTTTGCCCAGTTCGCCGTCGCCGCATGCTGAGGTGCCGTCGCAAGCCATGTTGCAGTGACCGTGATATCCGTTGTTTTCTTCGCCTTCATCGCAGGTTTCGTTTGTCTGCACTGTTCCGTCTCCGCAGTAACCTGTTATCCTCTGGCAGTCAGCCGAGCAGTAGTCGTTATCAGCTGTGTTGCCGTCGTCACAAGCTTCTCCGTATTCCACGTCCCCGTTGCCGCAGACGGCCGTGCTGCCTGTGCATATCTGGTTGCAGTGACCGGATTGTCCGTTGAAGTCATATCCTTCATCGCAATCTTCGTTTACTCCTACTGCAACTACGCAGCAGTTTTCAGTCGTATTTTCATCACAGAGAGGCAGTGATCCGCAATCTTCCTTCTGTATTTTCCCGTCTCCGCAGAAACCTGAGCAATCATTGTAACAGCGTCTAGGATTGCCGTTTTCATCGCCTTTATCGCACGCTTCATTCATTCCAGTAACTATTTCACAGCAGTTTTCAGTAATTTCTTCATCGCATTGAAGCAGGTATGTACACTCTTCGCGCTGAGTCCTTCCGTCTCCGCAGTAAGGAGTAGGACCGTTGCATGTCGAATTGCAGTGCCTCGGAGTTCCGTTGAGGTCTTCGTCATCGCAGGTTTCTCCGTGAACATAGTCAACAACACCGTCACCGCATTTCCATGTTATGGTTTCAGTGCAGGTGTCGTCGCACTTGCCGAA
>CACZFE010000046.1 GCA_902780365.1 uncultured Spirochaetales bacterium | reverse complement strand
TTCTTTTCGCAGTGGAAAAAACTTAAAACCTACGCGAATGAAAAAGATATTGAAATCATGGGTGATATTCCGATCTTCCTCTCTTTCGACAGTGCCGATGTCTGGGCGAACCAGCATATTTTCAAGATGAATGACGGCGTCATGTCGGAAGTCGCAGGCGTTCCGCCAGATTATTTCAGCGCCGACGGGCAGCTTTGGGGAAACCCGCTCTACGACTGGAAGATCCTTGAAAAAGAAGATTTTTCGTGGTGGATCGACCGCTTTCTGCATAATCTGAAACTTTACGATATTCTCCGTCTCGACCATTTCCGCGGTTTCAGCGCATACTGGTCGGTTCCGGCAACCGAAAAAACGGCGAAAAACGGTCACTGGGAAAAAGGTCCGCGTGAAAAACTTTTTGAAACTCTCTTCAAAAAAGCGGGGAAGATCCCTATCGTCGCGGAAGATCTGGGCGATATCGATGCCGATGTGATCAAACTCCGCGAGACCTGCGGATTTGCAGGCATGAAAGTTTTGCAGTTCGCCTTTTACGAAGGGACAGACCACGAATTCCTGCCGCACAACTACAATACGACAAACTGCGTCTGCTACACCGGAACGCACGACAACGACACGACTGTCGGCTGGTTCTGGTCGCTTTCCGACGGAACGAAATCGTTTGTGACCCACTATCTGGGAAGCAACGGAGACGACATCCACTGGAAAATGATCAGACTTGCGATGTCTTCTATCGCCGAAAAAGCATTGTTTCCGCTTCAGGATGTCCTCGGCTGGGGAGGAGACTGCCGCTTCAACGTTCCAGGAACGACAGGACCGCAGAACTGGTCATGGCGTTTCCAGAAAGATTCCCTTTCAAAATACCATTCCGATCTGCTCCGCGGCATAGTTGTCGCGTTCAACAGAGAAGCAAAAACATGCAGAGACATTTCCTGATACAGCTCATTTAAGAGGTCAAAATGAAAAAATTCTGTTTTATTCTCGTCATTTTTTCAGTATTTATTTTTCACGGCTGCGACACTGAAACGCTATCCGGAAATCCGTTCGAACTGTGGAACGAATGCGAGTCAATCAGTGCGCTCAAAAATTACGTCGCAACCGTGACTGATGAAAAATCGGCCGATTTCATTCCGGTTGAAGACAGGATCGCAGTCTTTGACATGGACGGAACGCTGTGCGGCGAGCTTTTTCCTGAATACATAGAGTATCTGCTGCTCGAATACCGCTGTCTGGACGATCCGGAATACAAAGATATCGCAAGCGACGAACTCAAGGAAGTCGCGAATCTTATCAGGGAATCGGGCAAGGAATACAAGACTCCGGCAGTCGACCACTTTAGCATCGTACACGGAAAAGCCCAGGCAAAGGCGTTCGAGGGTTTGACTCAGGATGAGTTTATCGCTTACGTCAAAACGTTTTTAAAGCGTGAGGCGCGTGGTTTTAAAGGACTTACCTACGCAAATTCAATTTACAAACCGATGATCGAAGTCGTGAAATACCTTCAGAATAACGGTTTCACCACCTATATCGTGAGCGGTTCCGACAGAATGCTCTGCCGCGCTCTCGCCTGCGAAGCGCTCAACATCCCTGAAAATCAGGTTATCGGCATGGATGTTAGGCTTGTTGCAAGCAATCAGGCAGGCAAGGACGGACTTGATTATCAGTTCAATGCCGGCGGAAAAGACAAACTCGTCAGAAGCGGCGAACTGTGGCTCAAAAACCTCAAAATGAACAAAGTCTTCAATATCGCTCAGGAAATCGGAAAACAGCCGGTGCTTTCATTCGGCAACAGCAGCGGTGATACGAGTATGCACGAATACACTGTCACAAACAACAAATACAAGGCGATGGCTTTCATGCTTATCGCGGACGACACGGAGCGCGATCACGCCGATATGACCGAGACAAACAAGCGCAAAGCACAGTGGGAACAGAAAGGCTACACGATCATCTCGATGAAAAACGACTTCAAAACCATCTACGGCGACGGCGTAGTCAAAACGAACGATTAGAAAAAGAAAACGCATAGTGTAGAACGAGTTTAAAATGAAAAAATTTTTCCGTATTTTCAGGATATCAGCCGTGATCATAGCTTTTGTCTCGGCTTTTTTTGTTCTTCATAAACCTGCGGAGCCAAAAACCGATGACTGCAGCCTTGACAAAGAGGCGGCAAAACAGATTTTCAAGACTGCCGTAACTTTTGAAAAAACCGGCGAAGATTGTGTTTTTGATGTCTTTGACTCCGCTAAAAACCAGATTGGAAGAGTGCTTTACGCGAAGCCTGACGAGACGAGTGTCGCAGGTTTCGGCGGTAAACTGAGAGTAGTCGTAGGGCTCGACAAAAGCGGAAAGATTGCCGGGATCGAGCTCGGCGAAAATTACGAGTCACGCGGCTTTATCGAGCGGGTGAGAAACGAAGGTTTCTTTGAAAAATGGAACAGCCTCACCATCGAAGAAGCGGCAAAAGCCGATGTCGATACAGTGAGCGGAGCAACGATGTCGACGACTGCAATCAAATCTATGGTCGCACTCAACCTCTCGAAATACAGCGGTATGAAAATCGCGGAAACTTCGGAAGATTCAGCCTCGCTCTGGCTTAAAATCGCGGTTTTCGTCATCCTTGCATACTCACTTTTTGCATTTTTCTTTCCGCAGAAAACGGCAAAATTCCGCATTTTTCATCTTGCCGCACTCGCAGTTGTCTTAGGTTTTATCAGCGGCTCGGCACTTTCAATAGAATCTTTCAAAAACTGGCTCACAACCGGAAATATCACACTTGTTCCGGTCGTGATACTCGCTTTAGCACTGGTCATTCCTGTAATTTCCGGCAAAAATTTCTACTGCAATTTTGTCTGTCCTTTCGGAGCAATGCAGGAACTTCTTGGAAAAATCCCGCTTCCGAAAAAGAGTTTTCCGCCGAAATTCATGAAAGGAGTCGCGGTTTTCAAAGTCGTTATCCTGATTTTCCTTTATGCATCAATGATTTCCGCTCTGTTCACCGATTTCACGGTTTTCGAGCCTTTCAGCGCTTTCAAATTTGAAGTCGCGGCTCTTCCATCGCTCATTATCGCCGCTCTTTTTCTCATAATTTCGCTTTTCATAAGCCGTCCGTGGTGCCGTTTTTTCTGCCCGACTGGAACTTTGATAAATATGTTCGCAAAAAGAAACAAAGAAGAAATTTAATTCTTAAAAGATTCTTTCAGAAGAGGAGTTATCTTTTCAGCGATGTCGTTTCCGACGAGTCTTGCAGACTTTGGTATATAGTGAACTCCGTCATAAAACATCGTCTCGGGATAACCGTTGAAAAGATAGGACTGCTTGAATATTAAAGGATCCTGACTTTCAGTAACTCCTTCATTGCAGCGCAGGACAAAACTGTTAAGTCCCGGAAGAGCCATCTCGTTTCTGTAGATCATCTTATACTCAGCAATACTAAGCGGCTCTTTCAACTGCATGAAAGCCTCAAATTCCGGAATCAGAGGAACAAAGTCCGCGTCTTTTTCAAATTAGCCCGATTTCTGGACAGAATCATTATAGAAAGTCTCGCTTATTATCTTGAAAATCGCGCTGCGCTGAAGAAAAGGCCTTCTTCTGTTGCCTTCGATATTTTCGATCATGACCTCGCCAACGCTTTCATCAGGCTTGAAAGGTTTGTAGTCGCCATTCCCCTTCAGGAAACTGTTGTTTATATCTACAATACCTGAATAGAAGACTGCCATATCAAGCTCCAGCTTTTCAGCGACAAGCTCGGCGAAAGGTTCCGTCCGCTGCATATCGTAGCCTTCTATTCCCATGTTGAAAACAGTGATTTTTTTATCGGGAAATTCCTCCCTAAGTTTTTTCTGGATCACGAAAGGAATGGTATTTTCCTCAATAAAAAGGATCCCGAGAATTCTCGAATCGCCGAAAACACCGATACGGTATTCGTTTTCCTCTTTTTTCTGCGGCTCTTCTCCGCGGAAACCGAACGAATTGAAGTTGAAACTGTCAGTCCGCACCTTTTTGTAGTGGAATATCACCGTTCCGGGAACTCCGACAAGCCTTTCTCCGATCGAAGCGAAATCCTCCCTGGCCTTGATCGCCGCTCTGCTCTCCTCTTCGGTAAAAGCGATACTCGCATAATATTCCACATTGTTGAGCGTGTTGCCGAACGAAGTGAAATTCCTAAGGATCAGTTCTGAAACCGCAAACAGGAGAAATATCATAAAAAGTGCGCAGAAAAGACCTTTTAAAGACCTGATTTTATCTATGCGTTTAGTTGTCTTCAAAATATTTCCCCCTTTCCAAAGTTTTTATAATTTCGTCAGCGATATGATCGGCCGCTGTCCGCATGAATTTCGGTGTATAGTGTATTCCGTCAAAAAAAACCGTATCCTGCTCGCCTTGAAATATTCCGCTCTGATCGACGATATTCGCGCCGTATTTCCCTGTTTTCAAGGCTTCCTTAACTCCGTCGACGCATTTTTTCGTAAAAAGATTTATCCCGTTGGAATACATTTCATTGCGGTAAAGAAAAAACTTCTCGTTCTCGCTCAGCGGCCGCTTGGTATGCATCAGAGCCGGCAGGACAAAAAGCGAAGCCACCCCTTTTTTGTCGAAAAAAGCGGTCGCGTCAGCCATTCTGCCAAGATATGTTTCAGGAAATTTTGCGGCGAAATCAACTTTCTGCTGAGGTATCGGAAGTTCCGGAAAATCCTTTTCGCTTGTCCGCGCGGCAAACTTCTCGGCGTCGCTGATATAGGTGTGTTTCAAAGTGTTTAAAAGCTTTATTTTATCGTAAACTGTTCTGTCCTCCTCTTTCCCTTCGATTCCAGGAATAAGCTTTTCGTCCCCTTTGAAAGGCGGCCAGTTTATGTTTCCGAAATCGAAAGCACCTTGGATGTCTATTATCCACGAATAAAAAACCAGCATATCCGGCTCGAGCTTTTCCAAATAAAATTCAGCCGTCGCAACAGCTCTCTGGATATCGTGACCTTCAACTCCCATATTCAGAACAGTTATGTTTTTGTGAAAATGTTCACGCAGTTTACGCTGCGCGATCGAAGAAACCGTATCTTTGTCCTGAACGGCGAAACCGAACACTTTGGAATCACCTAAAACCGCTATTCTGAACTCGTCTTTCTCCTTTTTTTTGAATTCCTCGTTTCTGAATCCGTCGGAATTAAGCGTGAAACTCTCCCTTACAGCCGGTTTATATTTGAAAACTATCGTCCCTGGAATGCTTGTCTGCCTTTCTTCGCCCAGACTTATGATATCACGTTTGAACTTGTCCGCGCTTTCGGCCTCCTCTTTTGAAAAAACAAGGTTACCGTAGTAGTCAAAATCAGTTTTGGCACCCTTGAAAACCGTCAGATTGAGAACCGTTTCCGAAAACAGGAAATAGGCCGCGACACATAGAACAGCGATAGCGAACCTGCCTGCGGAATTCACCATGTCAATTCTTTTCGGCATTTTCATTCCGCGTTAAAACCTGAAATAGATGAAAGGATCGGAGAAGACCATTGAACTGCTGGAAAGCGCAGCAGCGAATAGAACGAGGAGAAGCACAGCTTCCAGACATTTGAAAACTTTTGATTTTCCGAATTTAGCCGTGATCCAGCCGTAAACCGGGAAACCGAATATAAGACCCGCCACAATCGCCAAAACGGATTTTGTGTCGAACAGGCGTGAAATTTCGATCGAAGAAGCAGACGGAACAAACATTTCCCTTACTATTTCAAAAAACTGACCGACTGAATTCGCCCGCACCGACAAAAAGAAAGCGGGGAATGCAAAAATCAGCATATAAAGGTGTGCAAGCACTTTGTTGCGGTAAGAACATCTCTTTTTGAAAATTCTCTCAATAGTGAGAAAAAACGCGCAAAGAGCGCCGAAAAGGACGAAATGCCACACAGCTCCGTGCCAGAGCCCGCATACGAGAAATACGATCCAGACATTTAGTATTGTCCTGAACTCCCCTTTTCTGTTGCCTCCGAGAGGAATATAGAGATAATCCCTGAACCACGTCGAAAGCGAAATATGCCATCTGCGCCACATGTTTCCCATGGATGTCGCGACAAAAGGATAGAGAAAGTTTTCCGGGATCTTCACGCCGAACATCCTCGCGAGACCGATAGCCATGTCCGAATAGCCCGAAAAATCGAAATAAAGCTGGATTCCGAAAAGAAGATAAGCCAGCCATGCGACAGAAGTTCCCATCGCAGATGATTCCATCGAGAAGATTTTGTCGACGACCGGCGCTACAGTGTTGGAAATCAGCACTTTTTTGGCCAAGCCGTAGATAAAACGCTTCAAACCGTAAAGAAAAGCATCGTAATGGACAGCTCTGTACTTGAGCTGCGGAATAAAGTTGTCATACCTGACGATCGGCCCGGCGACGAGCTGCGGAAAGAACGAAATATAAAGCGCGGTATCGATAAAAGTGACTTCCCTGTCTTTGTGCCTTCTGTAGAAATCGATTATGCAGGAAACCGCCTGAAACGTAAAAAACGAAACTCCGAGCGGCAGATGGAACTTCGTGGGCACAAGATTGATACCAAATACGGCCAGCACAGGGGAAAGCTCTGATGTAAAAAAGTTTGCGTATTTAAAAATCAGAAGAATCAAAATCGCCGAAACCGACCCTGCAGCCGCGAAAAAAGTCTTGTATTTCTCGTGTGTTTGTATCAATTTTATCGTAAGATAGGCGATCGTTATGGTCGTGAGCATCAGAACGACGAAAAATCCCTCGCTGTACATATAAAACACAAGGCTTGCGAAAAGGAGAAAAACCTTGCGGAATCTTTCGGATCATAAAAGATACAAAAAAAAACACTGTAGTTTACTTCAAAATCATCAAAATTAAAGTTTAAACACAAAGTCGCCGTTTTCCGGCTTCCGAAATCGGTCAAAAACTTTAAAACCTCGATTCTTTTTGGTATAAGTGCACAGTTTTTCATGTTTTTTATCAATTATCGGAGTTTATTATGAAAGTTTTACGTGAAATAAGCGAAGTCAGGGAAGCGAGAAAGCAGTGCAGATCGACTCTGGGCCTTGTCCCGACGATGGGCGCGCTGCATGAAGGCCACCTTTCACTCATCAGAAACAGCGTGGCGAAGTGCGGAGAGACTATTGTTTCGATTTTTGTAAATCCGACTCAGTTCGGTCCGAACGAAGATTACGAGAAGTATCCCCGAACAGTAGAAGAAGACCTTAAAAAATGTGAAGCTGCCGGTGCGGATTACGTTTTCCTGCCGACGAACGAAGTGATCTACGGCACAGAAAAGCCGCTTGTAACACTGAATGTCGACAAGGAACTCACGTCTGTTCTCTGCGGAAAAAGCAGGCCCATCCACTTCAACGGCGTAGCTCAGATCGTTTCTATCCTCTTCAATATCGCGCAACCGGACATAGCGTTTTTCGGAGAAAAGGACTATCAGCAGCTCACGGTGATTCGCAAAATGGTTTCCGACCTCCACTTCCCGCTTGAAATCGTCGGTGTTCCGACTGTCAGAGAAGCAAGCGGCCTGGCTAAAAGTTCGAGAAACCGCTACCTTTCGGAAAGTGAACTCGCAGTTGCACCGAATATTTATAAAGTAATGAATATTATTAAAGAAAAGGCTGAAGCATACCGTAAGGAAAACAAAACCGTCTCTGTTGAATCGCTTGAAAACGAGGCGAAAAAAATGATTTCGGAACTTGTTCCGGGATCAAAGATCGACTACTTCGAGATCCGCAGTACAAAAGACCTTGGAAGAAACGAGGATCTTTCGGACGATTCCCGCATTTTCACAGCGGTTTATGTCGGCACAACAAGACTTATCGACAACCTTTACATCGGAAAATAACAAAGACTTACCAGATGAAATACATCCTTTCCTTAGGCACAAACACAGGCGACACTTTTGAAAATCTGAAAGAGGCGATCCGCAGACTCGAAGAAAAATCGGTTTTCGTCGATGACTGTTCAAGTATCTATGCCACCTCCCCTGTCGACTATGTTTATCAGAACGACTTTCTCAACCTCTCGCTTCTGGTCGAAACAGATCTCGGACCGCAGCAGCTGCTTGCCAAACTAAAGGAAATCGAGCAGGAGATGGGGAGAGTGAAAACCATCGAAAAAGGGCCGCGCAACATCGATCTGGACATCATTTTCTGGGAAAAAGGAGCTTTCTCATCCCCCGACCTCACAATTCCGCATAAAGAGGCGTCGAACAGGCTTTTTGTAATATTTCCGACACTTGAAATCATCGATACTGCCGATTATTTCCGTGAAGAGAAATCGATGTTCCACTCGATCCTCGAAAACGGACAAAGCCGCTTTGTAGGCCAGAAAATAGAGAAATTATGCCCTTTCAAAATAGAAGGAGAAGATTATGCCTGGGAAAATCGTTGACAAATTCCTCGAGAAAGTACCGTTTTCCAACGAGATCATCGAGGCTGTGAACAAAAATTTCGACCTTACTTTCACGAAACAGCTGGCTGCCGAGATATCGAACCAGCTCCTCCAACAGGGAAGCAAACTCAAAAACGAAATCACAAGCGCCGTTGCAAAAGAGCTCCGCAAGGAGATCAAAGCGCAGTTCGACAAAGCCGACAAAGCTGCGCTTATTACTGAAGTCCTTGAAAACATTGAAGTAAACATATCTTTCAAGCCTAAAAGGCAGCGCAGGAAAAAATGAGTAAAATTATCAACAACGTTAAGCCGCTTATCGCGATCGTAGGCCGCCCGAATGTCGGGAAATCGACTCTGTTCAACAAGATACTGAACAAAAACTCGGCGATCGTCGACGATATGCCGGGTGTGACGCGCGACCTCAACTATCAGGATCTTATTTACGACGACAAACCGTTCACGATCATCGATACCGGCGGTTTTCACATCGACGAGGACGAGACCGACGCGATAACAAAAGGGATCCGCGACCAGATAAACGAGGTTTTAGACGAAGTTGACGGCGTCCTCATGCTCTGCGACGGAGAGGCCGGACTAACAGGCAGCGACAAGGAGATCTATCACCTGATCCGTGTCAAAGGGCTCCGTTCATGGCTTGCGGTATCAAAAATCGATTCCGAAAACAAGGAGATCGCGGCTGCCGAATTTTACGAAACAGGCGCCGAAATGGTTTATCCTGTCTCGGGAAAAACGGGTTACGGCGTTTTCGATATGCTTGACGACATCACGAAGGATTTCTGGACAGAGAAAGAGATAAACGAAAAGCTTCCTCCGGCTCCCGAAGAGATAAAAATCGCGATCTTCGGCCGTCCGAATGTCGGAAAATCGACTCTCGTCAACAAAATCATCGGCCAGGACAAGATGCTTGTGAGCCCGATCCCCGGAACCACGATGGACCCGATAGATTCTACCGCGAAATTCATGGGGAAGACACTCCGCCTCATCGACACGGCGGGTATCCGCAGAAAAAAGAAAATCGAAATGCTCATGGAAAAAGCGGCTATCGTCCGCGCTTTCCACTCTGTCGACCGCTCCGACATCGTAATTTTCATGATGGATGCTCAGGAACTGGCTACAGACCAGGATCTCCGCATTTTAGGCCTTGCCCACGACAAGGGAAAAGGAATAATCATCGTAATAAACAAGTGGGATCTCATCGAAAAAGAGACCGGAACTTACGAAAAAATCGTTCAGGATCTGCGCGACAGAATGAAATTTGCCCCTTACGCGCCGATAATTTCGATTTCGGCAATGCAGGGAATGCGCGTTCAGAAACTGCTTGAAAAAGTGCTTGCCGTGCATGAAAACTACCACAAAATGATCGATGACGAAACTTTGGAAGAGTGGCTTTCCGCCGTTCTTTCCAAAAATCCGCCGCCTCTTACCCGCAAAAATAAAATGATCCACTTCAACGGAATCACGATGGAACAGACTTCGCCGCTCACAGTCGTAATCAAAGTGAGCGCGCCGAACGACATCCATTTTTCATACGACAGATACCTTCTCAACAAGTTCTACGAAGCTTTTCCATACGAAGGAGTGCCGGTGAAAATCGTTTACAGACACAGCTTTAAAAAGCCGAAAAAGGGGTAAGCATGAAAAAAATAATTTTAACGGTTTTTCTTCTCGCTGTAGCAGTCGCGCTTTTCAAAGGTTACTCGCTTTACAGCGGATATCAGTCTTTCAAAACGACGAAAATCGAAGTTCCGGCAGGAACTACAGTGGTCATCGAAAAAGGAAACTCTTGGAATACTGCGGCAAAAAAACTCGCTGAAGCAAAAATCATCACAGATGCGAAACAGTTCATGTGGATGATAAAAGAGAAGGATTTCGGCAAAGCTCTCAAAACGGGCGAATTCGAATTTTCCGGCGAAATGAATCCCGAGGAAGTCGCGAAAAAAATTATGAGCGGCAAAGTTAAACTTTACTCATTCACGATTCCTGAAGGTTACAACAAATATGATGCAGCCGCAGTTTTCAAAGGTTTGGACTGGATGCAGGGAAGCGGCAAATTTCTTGAAGTCTGTCACGACAAAAATTTCCTTGAATCGATCGGAGCAAAGAACAAGACAAGCTGCGAAGGGCTGCTTTTCCCCTCGACTTACAGCTTTCCGCGCGGCAGCGACATCATCGAAGTCATGAAAAAAATGGCCGGGCAGATGAAAGCGACTCTGGCAAAATATCAGACCGAAATCGACAAATCGGACATGGACGTTTATGACCTGCTGAAACTCGCCTCGATCGTCGAAAAAGAAACGGGCGCGAAAGACGAACAGCCGAAAATCGCATCTGTTTTCCTGAACAGAAAGAAAATCGGCATGAAAATGCAGACAGATCCCTCAGTGATCTACGGACTCCTGCCGAAATTCAACGGCAACATCACGAAAAAAGACCTTATGACCGATCATCCGTGGAACACCTACACACGCTACGGTTTTCCGGCGACTCCCCTCTGCTTCCCTGGCGACGGCGCAATAAAAAGCGTTCTCCGCCCAGACAAAACAAACTATCTCTACTTCGTCGCAACCGGCAAAGGCTATCACTATTTTTCAAAAACACTCAAAGAGCACAACGCGGCTGTTGAACACTATCAGGTCCAGGGCAGACGCGACAAATTCGTCTATTAAAATTTTTCTGAAAAAAGCGGAAAAAAGTCTAAACACAAGGCTGTAATATCTGATTTAAATTCTGGAAGTATTATTCAGCAGTCGGATCTTCGACTTTGCCGACAAAAAGAATAGATCCAGTTCTTTCGTCGCGGATCACAAAAACAAACGGACGATCGGCAAAGACGCTGGGGGGAGTATAGTCTCCTCCAGTATCAGCGGAATCAGCTGTGACAGCGGCAGCCTCTGTTCCTTCTTCATCGACCTCGATAAAAGTCTTGTGGAAAATATTGCTGATATGCAGATTTTCGACATTACTTGATATATTCTCCAGTCTTCCTGCAAATATACGCTCCATTCCGAGTGTTTTAAAGGTGTCTTTCAGAGATTTTTCGTAAGCAAATCTGAATTTCGGAAGTCCCAGACTGAAATCAAAGGATTCTCGCAGGCTTTCGAAATAGGAACCGACATCGTTTTGAGCAATCTTTTCAATGAAATCATCAACATTGCCGAAAGGCACTATTGCGTAGAATGCAAAAACACCTCTGCCGTACGGAATTCTTACTATAGAATAGTTTTCTTTAATAATTTTGAAGGCATAAGTGTCTCCTCCCGCATGCATCAAATCGGCTTCCCTGATGTTGCCGTCTGAAAGCTGAAATTTTTGACTATAAGTTAAACCTTTTGCAAAAGGATGCGTCCATCCAGCTTTGAAATAGACGGCATTGATAATGTACATAACGGTGTTTGCGCCTATTTCCCCAATTATTCTGCCTATTTTTTCGTGAGTCTTTTCCGATACCCAGGAGTTGATTTTATCAGCCGTTGCCGGGTCTGCAAAGTCTTCCGTGAAAAGAGCCGCGCTGTAGTAATCCTCAAGGACGGAAATGAAATCATCCTTTACGTCAGGAGCAAACCGGTCATCCAGCCAGAGTGAATCGGCGATTTCAAGTGTCATATATTTGTCAGCTTCAACAAGACTTGCGATAAGCTGCTCGAACTGTTCGTTGACATCCGGCATATTCATGTTGCCGAATCCGAGCACTTCCTTCATTTCGGAAAGAGCCTCATCAACCGCGCCGTTGGCGGTCATGGCCATCGCAATCGAGATTGAAAGCGGTGAAATCATTATGTTCTTAGCGCCTTCTTCCTTTGCCAAGCGGCTGAAAATCTTCATCCCGAACCTGTTGTTTGCCTTTACGACATCTTCGGAAACCTTTTCCGCGCTTTCATCAGCCTTCTGATATTTAGTTTCCCAACCAACATCGGTATTATCATCATCCGTGACAGTTTCAGTATCGCAGCTATCGGTTGAGTCTGCGTTGTCTTCATCCTGGGAAGTTTCCGTATCACAGCTATCGGTTGAGTCTGCGTTGTCTTCATCCGGGGAAGTTTCCGTATCACAGCTATCGGCAGTATCTGTAACTGTGTCCGTGTTATCGGTGTCGGTGATTTCAGATTCTTCTTTTTTGTCGTTTCCGCAGGCAGCAAGCATTAAAACAAGAAAAATTGCCCAAACAAGAGTCAATAATGATTTTTTAGTCATGTAGAACCTCCAAAAACATTTAGTACGAGCATTAAGCGGAATAATTATATACACTTATCCCTGTTTCACAACAAAAAATGTTGGTCGATTTATGCGAAAAAAGCGGAAAATCAGTCGAATTTTTCTATCAGTCTTTTGGTCTCGCCGGATTTCAGCTCGACAGGTATCGTCTTGTCGATCTTCGCTTTCGGGTTTTTGAACTGGATCTTGTAACTTCCGGCCGGAAGTTTGTGCTTTGATATCGGGGTCGCACCGATAAGTTTGCCGTCAATGTATATATTCGCCCACGGCATACTGTTTATCGTGAGAAATGCCGGTTCGCCCGATTCAACGACCGATTTGGATGATGAGTTGTCCGATTTTTTTGACTTAGACTGCGACGATGAATTATTTTTAGGCTTGAGAATTACGCTGATTTCTTTGTTCATGTTGGCCGGGACTTTGCCGATATTCTCTTCGTACGGGAAATATCCGTGTTTTTCAACTCTGACCACGATATCAAGACCTACCGGAATATCGTTTACGATAGTCGGAGTTGCAGCCTGAACCTTTTTGTCGTTGATGTAAAGAACGGCTCCGTCGGGATCAGATTTCACAGTAATCATGGTTTTCTGCTCACCGATGCGGTACATTTTGACAAATTTCTCAAGGTTGTCGCCTTTGCTCAGGAAAATGCTTTCCTTCACATCAACGAAACCCGGTTTGGAGAACGAGATTTCATGCTGGCCTGCAAGAAGCCCGTCAATAACACAAGGAGTCTCGCACCTTTTCTGGTACATTGTATTCTCGTCCACTACAACTATTGTCTTCTTCTCGTTTGAATCGACAATCAGCGATGTCATTTCTTTTTTACTTCCGCTCAGAACAACAAAAAGCGAGATCACAAAAACAAGCGCAACAACGACGGCAGCAAAAACAAGGGTAAGCTTTTTAGATGACGAATTGCTGGAATGAATGACCGATTTTTCATCTTCTCCTGCCGTGTATTCGTTGCGGACAGCCTGAGGCGACTCTCTGACCGGCATATCGGCAGGTTTTTTGATTTTGTGGTATTCTTCAAGTTTCGCCGTCTCTTCCTCAAGCTCGTCGGCAAAAAATTCGCTCATGAAATTCATCATGTCCTGACGGGAGAAACTTTTTCCGCTCGAATAACTGAATTTTTTGAGGTCTTCCGAGAACTCGCTAGC
The DNA here is from genome assembly GCA_902780365.1 of uncultured Spirochaetales bacterium. GTDB lineage: Bacteria > UBP6 > UBA1177 > UBA1177 > UBA1177 > UBA1177. Next base: position 3,233 of record CACZFE010000046.1, on the reverse strand, counting down.
CCACTGATAACGGTCTTCCCTGTCCTTTGCAAGGGCTTTCAGAACGATCCTGTCGAGTTCCGGCGGTACAGCGCTGTTGAAAACGCTTGGGGGCATAACTTCAGCCTTTCTGATTTTCTCAAGCGTTTCGACATCGTTTTTGCCGAGGAAAAGACGTTTTCCCGTGAGCATTTCAAAGAAAACGACACCGAGCGAGAAAATATCGCTTCGTCTGTCTATCGGCTGACCGCTGACCTGCTCAGGCGACATATAGCTGAACTTGCCTTTGAGCATTCCGACCTGTGTTTTCGTCGATTTGCTCTTCGCCTTCGCAATACCGAAATCGATAAGCTTTACCGTGCCTTCATAAGAAACGATCATATTCTGAGGTGAAATGTCGCGGTGAACGATGTTGAGCGGATTCATCTTCTCGTCTGTTTTGCGGTGTGCATAATCCAGACCGTCGCAAACCTGGGAAATGATGTAGGCACTCTGCTCTACCGGCATAAGAAGATCAACTCTTTTCAGTCTTTTTCTGATGGTTTTGAGATCTTTGCCGTTGATAAGCTCCATAGCAATGAAGTATGAATCTTCTATTTTTCCGAGCTCAAAAATCTGAACGACATTCGGATGCTGAAGTTTTACCGCGATTTTAGCCTCATCGACGAACATTTTTATAAATTCGGCGTCTTCGGCAACTTCCGGAAGAATCCTTTTTATCGCGACAATCTTCTCAAAACCTTCAACTCCGAACATTTTGGCTTTGAAAACTTCAGCCATACCGCCGACGTTTATCAGCTCGAGAAGATAGTATTTTCCAAATAATCTTGGTAACTTGTAAGTTGAATTATTTTCTTCCATGAAAATACCCGCAAAAAACAAAAAAATTCTATTGTTATTCTAATTATTGATTTTGTATAAGTCAAATTTAAAAAAACAGGATCATCTGGCTGTCACAGATTCAATAGGAAAAGCAATGTGAAAAACAGTGCCGCTTTGCGAAGTGTCCCAGAGAACGATAGAACCGCCCGAAAGTTTGACGATTTTTTCACAAGTCGCAAGTCCGAGCCCGTTTCCGTTCTTTTTCGTCGTGTAGAAAGGCTCGAAAATCGAATCTTTGTGCTCCGGCGGAATTCCGGGACCGTTGTCTGAGACCTCAATGAGGAGTTTTTTCCGTTTTTTCACGACCGTCACCTTTACTCTGCCGATACGGTCGACTTTTTCCAAAGCCTGAAGACTGTTGTTTACAAGGTTGACAAAGACATTTTTAAGGACGTCCCAGTCAAACAGGAATTCCTTGCCGCCCGTCTGGTCAATGAAGTTTACTGTCTGATTCGCGTAGCTGAAAAACTGCTTCATTTCGGCAAAAAACGACCTGAAATTGTAAGGATACGGCGAAAGTTTGATGTTTCTTCCGTAAACAAGCATCTTTTCGATAGTTTCGTTGATACGTTTCAGTTCTTTCAGAGAAATATCAAGATATTCCGTATCAATATCTTTTTTTCTGTCGATCGCGTCCTTAACAACTTCGATATTGAACATTATTGATGTCATCGGCGAACGCAGCTCGTGTGCAACAAACGAGAGCATCTTATCTACTTCCTTGAAATGTTTAAGCATCTCTATCTTTTTTTCTGTCTCGATAACTGTAGCGAAAAGAGAGATCTTTTCATATTTATTAAGTGCCATCTCAACAAGATTGCTTATACAGAGCATAGCATTATGAGAGATGTTCATCGAATTTATGACAAAGAAACCTGAAAGTTCGTTGTGATAAATCACGGGAATAAAAAAGTCGCCTCCGGTTTTTTTGACGAATCCCTCAAGAGTCGGAACAGAAATAAGCGCGAAATCCTTGGAAATATAAGTTTCATGCAGGAGGAACTGCTCGCTGAGGAGCGGCTGGAAATCATCATTGCCGTCGTAAAGCTCAGCCGGCATACGGCTCCCCTGCCACAGAAGATCCTCCAGATAGACATACTTTATCTGCCTGATTTCGTGAAACCATTCCACCACACACCCGTAGAATTTGTCGAAAAGAAGCGTCGCCTCGGTAATATCCTCGATCTCAAGACGGAATTTGTTCAGGTAGGTCTGATAGTAGTTTCTGCTTTTATGGATAAAACTTTCGACCGAAGATGAAAAATACGAAATCGCGATCCCGGCAAGCATGAAAAGCATAAACAGAACACAGAAAGCGACAAGCGAGAAATAGGTGCTCCCGAAAAGGCGAGCCATAAAGAATCTCAATGAAAACAAGAAGTTAATCAACACTGATGCCGGAAGGGCAAAAAGTATGATGAGCCAGAAATTTATTTTGTTCAATCCCGTCGACGAACTTTGGTTTCTATAGACAAAAAAACCGAAACACATCACGAAAAGTGCTGAAAGGATTATTGCAGCAACGTTGAAATAGAGTGAATTGTAAAACAGCACGGCGAAAGCCGAAGCAACAGGAACAAGAAGCGACAGAAGCGCGACAACGGAGATATTGAACAAAACAAATTTTTTCACGTTGGCGTTCAGGTATTTTATTTTTCTGAATATTATCGGGATATCGAGAGCTATCGCGAAAACCGGAACGGCAAGATAGACAAAATAGAGTTTCGTCTTCATATAAACGAAGAGAACTATCATAAAAAACACCGAGGCGAGTATTACCGACATCCATATCACGTTAGGAAGGACGGCATGAGGAAACGAATAGATGTAAAGAGTTGAAAATATCACGAAACAAAGAATGGCGACAAAAAAATAGACTTTAGAGAACGGAAAATAGACAGCCGCCACCGATGAAAAAATGAACACATTCGACATCATGACAAAAAAGAGCCACAAATTCTGAGGCAGACCCCGCCCTTTTATCATGATGTGCCAGCCCACGGCTGACATGGCTATCGCGAAAAAAATAACGAAATATAAAAATGAAGCCGACTCAGACATCTTTGTGCAAACCGAACTCTTCTATTCTCTTGTCAAGTGTAGGTCTTGTTATTCCTAGCAGTTCCGCAGTCCTGCCTTTATGCCAGTTGGTTTGTTTCAGCACATATTCTATATAGTTTTTTTCAACATCGCGCAGAGGCATCAGATTCTCAGGCATCGTAAAGTCCTCTGAGGCATTCTGCTTTGTTTTTGCATCTGACTGCTCTTTTTTCTCTGCAACAAGAAAAGAAAAGCTGTCGCGGGTCAGGATCTTGTCCTTGGCCTTTACCGAAGCGCACTGGATCGTGTTTTCAAGTTCCCTGATATTTCCT
>CACZFE010000045.1:3160-15181 GCA_902780365.1 uncultured Spirochaetales bacterium | reverse complement strand
TAAGCGTAGCCGTGAACAGCTCTGTGGTCGTACAGAGCAGAATAAGATGGTGGTATTCGACAAAGGCAATCATCATATTGGCGAAACAGTTAGGGTAAGGATTACAGGAAGCACCTCCGCAACATTGTTCGGGGAAGAGGTGTAAGGTGTTATATAATAAAAACAATAAGAAACAGGTGGCTATTTCCTTGTTGGGATTAGTCACCTGTTGTTTTTATATCTTTTTTAGAAGAAGCCAAGAACCATTTTTGTTGCTACCTCCACGACTTATATAACCATTCTTGCGAAGTGTGGTCAACTCTCGTTTAAGAGTTGCGAGTGAAATATTCACTTTTCCTGCCAAATCGTCTCTGTTTATGAATGGTGATTGCTTAATAGTTGTAAGTATAGCTAATTGGCGATCTGTTAATGGCTCATTTATCGGCTCATTTATCGGCTCATTTATCGGCTCATTTACAGTATCATCTGCTTTAACCTTTTTCTTATGCTTTTTTATTGCGTCAAGAATGGTCTGCAACATGAATTCCGCAAAAATTCCTGAATCATTTTCATCAGTACTGCGCTCTATCGCCTTGTAATAATCAGCCTGATTTTCGCGTATCATATTCTCGATCGGAAGATACTCAAATACCGGATTCCACTCTGCGAGAAGACGTGACTGCCAGAAACGCCCCATCCTGCCGTTACCGTCAGGAAAAGGGTGAATAAACTCAAACTCGTAGTGAAAAACGCTGCTTTTTATGAGGATGTGGTCTTCTGATTTTTTCACCCAGTCGAACAAGTCGGAAATCAGAAAAGAAACGCGGTGTGCCGGAGGAGCAATATGGCTGATTCCATCTCTGCCCATGACGCAGACTCCGCCCTTTCTGAAATGTCCAGGATCGTCAACAAGTCCGAGAGCAAAAATGCCGTGCGCCTTAAGCAGATCGTCAATGCTATAAGGATTGAATTTCATAAACTGCTCATAAGCAAGAATTGCATTTCGCACTTCCTGAATCTCACGAAGCGGCGCAATTACAGGTTTTCCTTCAATTAAAGCCGTCACCTGCTCTTCGGAAAGAGAGTTTCCCTCTATCGCCAAAGTGCCGTGAATAGTTTTCATGCGGTTGATTTTGCGGAGCTGCACGCTGTCGCTCTGCTCCATCGCTATGGAAAAGCGCTCAAGCTGCGCCGAAATCTCCGAAATAAGATTTATCGCTTTCGCCGTGATCTCAAACGGTGGTCTGTAGCTCATTTAGACTCCTTTGGCTTCATAAAAACAACGTCGTCAAAGTCAACACAGGAGAATAGCCTATTTATAAAAATATCTCAAATATTCATCATAAAATTTGCGAATTAGCGTTTTCCGTGCTAATTTCGCCGGTTTTTTTGTGTCGGAGACTATATGAAAAAAAATATTACCGAAGGCTCAATTCCAAAAATACTGTTTGACATGGCTCTGGGTATGCTCATCGGTCACATCGCGATGACAGCGTTCAACCTGACCGACACATACTTTGTTTCCAAACTGGGAACGCTCGAACTCGCCGCAATGAGCTACACATTCCCCGTCGTCATGCTCGTCAATCATTTTCTTTTCGGCATCGGTCTCGGCACGAGCGCCGTCATTTCCCGTGCGATCGGGCAGAAAAACTTTCCTGAAGTCAAGCGGATCTCTACCGACAGCCTTTTTCTCATAATCTGCCTCGGAACTTTTTTCGGCATCGCGGGACTTCTCACGATAAGACCGATTTTCAGCGCGCTCGGAGCGAAAGGCGAAACGCTCGAACTCGTTCTCAGATATATGAGGATATGCTGCTACGGAATGCCCGTCGGAGCTGTCCCCGCCGTCATCGACAATGAGATCAGGGCTACCGGAGACACAAAAACACCGGGTCTCATCATGCTCACCGTTGTCATAATCAACATAATTCTTGACCCGCTTTTCATATTCGGCATCGGCTTTTTCCCAAGAATGGGAATCGAAGGTGCAGCCTTAGCCACAATGATCGCGAAAATCGTGAGTGCCTCCCTCGTTGTAAGTTTCATGCAGTTTAAAATGCGGATGTTCGACTTCTCGGAACTCAAACTGCCGGTGATTTTCAGTTCGTGGAAAAAAGTTCTCTGGCTCGGGATCCCGACCTCTCTTTCGCTCATGCTCATGCCGATTTCAAACGCAATAGTTACAAGAATTACAGCCGGTTACGGTGATGAAGCAGTTGCTTCGCTCGGAGCCGGTATAAAAATCGATTCGCTTCTTCTCGTAGGCGTTTTCTCGCTTTCGAGCGTCCTGCTTCCCTTCACCGGTCAGAATTACGGTGCAGCAAGGATAGACCGCGTGAAAAAAGCGCTCAAAATCTCCGAACTCTTTTCGCTCTGCTGGGGCTCGTTCATGATGCTTATTTTTATTCTGTTCCGCCGGAATATCGCCTCGATGTTCACTGAAGACCCTGTCGTTCTCAAATATATAATGGAATATATGCTCATCAACGGACTTGCATTTCCGGCGATCGGATCCTCGATCATGTGCGTCAATGTGATAAACGGACTTCACAAACCGATCCGTTCTACCATGCTCAACTTCATGAGAACGATCGTCATGCTGATTCCCGCAGTCTGGCTCGGCGGCAGGATTGCTGATGTCACAGGCATTTTCGCCGCGATCTCAGCAACGAGCATTGTTGCGTTTTTCATTTATCACGCGACTGTGAAAATCACTATTGAAAAGATTTGACGTCACGTCGCAACGACGTCACGGCGTGACGATTTGATGATTATTTTCCGATCGTTGCACACATAACCGCTTTGATCGTGTGCATTCTGTTTTCTGCTTCGTCGAAAACTTTTGAGTATCTGCTTCTGAAGACTTCGTCTGTAACTTCCATCTCTTTGATGCCGAACTTATCGAAAATCTCTTTGCCGACTTTCGTATTGAGATCGTGGAAGCTCGGAAGGCAGTGAAGGAAAATAACATCCGGATTTCCTGTAGCCTTTATCATCTTCATATTTACCTGGTAAGCCTTGAGCTGTTTGATCCTCTGCTCGAAAAGTGCTTCTTCGCCCATCGAAACCCAAACGTCTGTGTAGATGACGTCTGCATCTTTTACAGCCTTCATCGGATCTTCGGAGAACTCGATGACTGCGCCTGTCTCTTTAGCGACTTTCTTCATCTCTTCAACGAGTTTTTTGTCGGGCCAGAGAGCCTTCGGAGCGCATGCAACGAAGTGCATTCCCATTTTTGCTGAACCGATCATAAGGCTGTTGCCCATGTTGTTTCTTGCGTCGCCGCAGTAAACAAATTTAACCTTGTTGAGAGGTTTCGCGACATGCTCTTCGATCGTGAGGAAGTCAGCGAGGATCTGTGTCGGGTGGTAAAGGTCGGTAAGACCGTTCCAAACCGGAACACCTGCATATTTAGCAAGAGTTTCAACTGTTTCCTGTTTGAAACCGCGGAATTCGATACCGTCGAACATTCTGCCGAGAACTTTAGCGGTGTCTTCGATCGACTCTTTTTTGCCCATCTGGCTGTCGTTCGAGCCGAGGAATGTTACGCCAGCGCCCTCGTCCATTGCGCCTACTTCAAAAGCGCAGCGGGTTCTTGTCGAGGTTTTTTCGAAAAGAAGGACAATGTTTTTTCCTGCAAGCAGATCTCCTTTGATGCCTGCTCTTTTCTTTGCTTTAAGATTGTGTGCGAGGTCGAGAAGATAACGGATCTCTTCCGATGTGAAGTCTTTGAGTGTCAGGAAGTTTCTTCCTTTAAGATTAACAGCCATTTTTTCCTCCAAAAAACATGGTTAAACAAAAAACGCGGAATTATAAAAAGCGAAAAGAAAAAAGCAATATATAAAATTGATATAGTTTTTTATATGTGGTATATTTCCGCGGTTTTGGAGGAATGATGAAAAAAATATTTCCGCTTTTTCTCTTTTTATTTTTTCTATTCCCGCTTTCTGCAGAAACTCTCCGCCTTGACACCTTCAGCAGCAGTAAATTTATATCAGACATAAACAACGCGGTTTTAAGCGAATCTCCCGAAGTTCTTGTCAAAGCGGCGACTCCATACCTTTCAAAAATGAGAGGATCAAGCATTCCAAACTGTTTCGGCTGTTCACTATATCTCATCAAAACGACCGAAAATGCGGCCCCTGAAATACAGCTTGCAGCAGCGGATCTCGCAATCAAATTCTCGGACGACCTTCCTGAAATCCACCACCACTATCTTGTCAGGCTTATCCACTTTGCCCCGACAAGACTTGATAAAATAATCTATCACTTCTTTAAAGCAGCTGACAGATCGTTCCGTTTTGCATTCGCCGATTCGGTAATATTTCTATTTGTTGGCAAATTATCTGCTATATGCCTGATATTCTTTGTTATATTCATCGGCATAATGTTCCTGAAATACACAGGTCCTGTTATCCACAAATACAAACATCTTGTCGGCTTCTCGAAGTTTTACGCCATAGGTTTCACACTTACTTTCTTTCTCTCGGTATGGCTCGTATCGGACAACTTCAACAACATGATATACATCCTGATCCCGTTCCTTTTGTTTTTCGGAGATTTGGGAACAAAAGCCGAAAAAGCGACACTCTACATCACAGTTGTTATTTTTGCGTTCACATCGGCAGCTTCCATGGCTGCTGAAAAAAGCAAGGTGAGTCTGTACAACCAGGATACAGCATACACTCACCTTCTCAGTGTAATATCTCCGGATCTCACGTCGGAAGATAACATCGACCTCTCTCAGCCCGGCGGATACATGGCAAAAGGCTTCCTTTTTCTTTACAACGGAAACTTCAGCAGGGCTGCATTCAACCTGAAAAAAGAACTTTCTTCGGTAGAAGATCCCGAAATAAAAATCATTCTCGAAAACGCACTCGGAATCGCCCTCACATCCAACGGAAATCAGAAAGAAGCTGTGACTTATCTGAAAAAGGCTTACGAAAGTTCGGGCAATCCGAAAATAGGATACAACCTTTCAAAAGTCCTGCATGAAGACGATCAGAAGGAAGAGAGCAGGAAACTTGAAAAGAAGCTGCTTTACTCTTCTTCCTCCGAATCTTTCTCCTTCCCGTACATCTACATTTCAGATGCTTCGAAAATATGGAAACATCTCTGCTACGGCAATAGCGCGACAAGCAGCAGAAACAAAATAAATTCAATAGTTTACATTGCTTTGGCCCTTCTCTTCTACTTTTTCATCCTCATTATCAAATACTGTTATATGGGAAAACTCCATATTTCGAGATGTCTCGAATGCGGCAACATAATGTGCTCGAAATGCAATGCCGGCGGAAACGATGTCTGCGCTGTATGCAAACTTATGAAGGCTGATTACACTTTGTTTAAACGCGGCGAACGGGAAATCTACGAAGCAAAAAGGGAAAACTTTTTCAGGCGGCGTTCGATAATTATGAATATACTCACTTTTATTATTCCCGGCGGCGGACTAATATTTATCGACAAAACATTTGAAGGTGCCGTCTGTCTTGCAGCTCCTCTTACCGTGACACTCATATATTTCATGAACACGATGGGGCTCGTTGTTGACAAAACCGACGGAACAGTAATAAGAATCGCAATAATTTCAATAGATCTGTTTATTTATTGTGTTTCTGTAATAAGAGCTTTGTTTGCTGTCAGGAGAGATTGATGCCGGTATCTATTATTCAAAAATCGACCGCAAAAATCGCATTTGCCGGAGAAATAAGACACTCAAAACTTATTGACGTGTTCACCGACGCCTCGATTTCAGGACTCACCGGAATACTGAAACTCAAAGTGACATGGAACGAATATTATTTTTATTTTTCGAAAGGCTCGCTGATCTACTCATCCAACTCGAAAAAAACCATGGATAAAACAGTTATTGACATAATCAAATATTCGGGATTCATCTCCAGGGAAAAGCTCGTAAAATGCGAAAAAGAGAAGAGCAAGGCGATGAAAACTATCCTTGAAATGCTGATAGACGAAGGATTCGTCTCAATGCTGCTCTACTCCAAAGTCATAAGCCTGGCAATGCGGACAAACGTTATAAACGCCATGCTCGAAACCGACGGGCACTACAGCTTTGAAATAAAAAGCAAGATCGATCCCGTGCACGGAGTCCGCCCGATCCTTGTTTCACAGCTGAACCCCGTAAGCATGCTGATCGAAGAAAACCGTGCTGCGGTGAAAGAAGTAGCGGATTCACTCTACTCCGAAATAGACAAATGCACCGGCTTGACTTATCTGAAACCTAACCAGTCGTTTATTCACAACGCTATCACCTCGGAATCTGACTACCTGAAGTTTTTTTCCGTAGCAGTTACCGATTTTATTGAAAAAAAGTGGTCCTTTCCCGGTTTTTTCCTCAAGGACAAGCTTCTTAATTCGATAGCGATATACACTTTCAGGACTTTGGTTGCCATCGGTTTATGCGCCTTCATCTACCTCGCTCTGATGACAAAGACTTTTGACCTTAAAAACGAGGAAATCAGCGGAAAAGACTTTTATTTTATCCGAGGGAAACTCTCCGAGTCACTGGAAAAATTCCAGTCGGCAGAAAAACAGAACGGGGTAAAGCCCCATGAATCCAAAGGGAACCCCGAAAAATCGAAAAACAGTAAAAAATAATTCTCTTATATTTGATATTTTCATATTTTTTATTATGCTTCCACGTTTTTTTGAATTTGTCTGACAATTTAAGGAGATTTTAAAGATGAGTACAGTAGATTTCATTGAAGCCGGAACAAGAAAGAACGTTTCAGAAATTCAGGCTTTAGCCCTTACGATCATGAATGCGCCGGCGACTTCGGCCGTTTCCGTCAAAGATCTTTACACTGCGGCTATGCAGCAGACCAGTGCTGTTTTTTCAAGCCAGACAATGCCGAAGATTGATGAAAGCTTCCCTGAAAACGCAAATGTCATTTCAAATTTCACAGGAGAAGACACCTGTGAAACTGACTGGTTCGTAAAAATAGTCCCGACAACGGAAGAAGCTTTGACCAATCCCGATTCGGCTGACGAAAGAGAAGAACTTCTAGACATCGTCCGCAGGGCATCCTACGACCTTATCCAGCGTGAAATGTTCCTTCATTCAGTATATCTTACCGACAACCCCGACTTCAACTGCAGGATCGACATAACAGCTCCGGTCCAGTTCCCTAAACTCCTTCTTGATACAGCTATCCATTACTATCCTATAGATGACAAGACTTCAAAAAATTATGCGAAAAGCCGTAAACTCGATATGCCCTCGATAAGAATCGTATGCTATCCGGAATGGGAAAATGAAGAGTGGCTCTACTGGAAATCGAAAGCACACAACGAGACCGAAGATGAACCGGAACGCCTTATGATGATTTACGACACCGAGACAAACACAGCTTTCCTTCTCGGCGCTAAGAACTTTTCGGAAATAAGAAAAGCTGTAAAAGTTTTGTCATGGAACACTTCGGTCGAATCTGCAAACGGCGATTTCCTTCCTGTAAACGGAACAGCAAAAACAATCTCCATAAAAAAGACTGTCAACAAAAAGAGCGACACGTCCTCGACTACATTCCTGACAGTTTCATGCTGCGAGAGTGAGAGAAGCTTCTTCGGCCTCAACGCTCATGCTGCAGAAACACCCGCTAAAGGAGAAGAAATATCGGTAACGACAAGCGGCGACTCGGGACTTCTTCTTATCGCTTCGGCTCAGAACAAAAAGAAATTCGTCATAAATTTCGGAAGAAACGGCTTCGGCTCGATCGACAGCGTAATAGCTGGAACGAAAGGAACTCCGCAGATTATTTCAGCTGAAAATCTGGCTCTCGTAAAGACTGCGGAAGACAAAAAGGAGTTCATTCTCAATCCGATGCTTTCCCCCAACGCTAAAATCCACACTCAGCTCTCCCAGGAAGACAAGGATTTCCCGATGCCCGAATATGTCGTCCTCATGGTTAAAGACGGCGCCCTTCCCCCTGTTTCCATGATAAAAGACCAGGATCTTATGACATCGCTCTGGTTCTCGTATACCACAGAATGCGACTGCTGCTCAGATTCTAAAGTCATCCCCGGCGGAAATTCCGACGCAACATGGGATGTAGACAGCGAAATAGAAATTTTCGGAAAAATAGCAAAGAAAGGCAAATTCAAACTTATACTTGTAAACACCGAGCCTTACAGCGAAAGCACGCTCGAACCGCTTGCTGACGAACTCATTCTTTCGCTCTACACGAAAATCACAAGAAACGAAATCAACTGGAAAGAATGGAAGGCTCTTCCAGGATTCAACCTTCCCGATAAAGGAACTTTCAAGAACGTCAAAAAAGATTTCGACACCGTCTATGACACGGCGAAATTCTCGGCTGACCCGATATACAAGGATCTGCTCCGTGATTCGCTCGAAATGAAGATCGAATACCTTAGAACCATTGACGCTCCTCAGGCTCTCACAGCTCCTTTATACAAAATACTTGCGAAACTTGTCTAACGCATAAAAACCTGATTTTATTCAACAAATTCGAGGATTTTTTCATGAAAGACACATCACTTCTCGAGAAAATTTTAGGTAAATTTCTCTCACACGAACAAATTTCGGCACTGATAGAAGAGATTGCCAAAGGTGTATCTCTTATCAACGGCATCATTGATAAAAACGAAAAAATCAAAGCAAAGAAAGAATTCGTTGTCGAAACACTCAGATCCGTCGACAAAATGATTGCCCAGTCAAACAAGATACCCGCAACATTCAAGTTTTTCTACGACACTGCAAAGGTCAGAATCCACGATCTTCTTGAACCGATAATCACGGGAATGATCATGGAAAACGATTTTTCCAACCTTGACGACATACCTGATGTCAAAAAAGCAGAAAATCCGCGCAATCCTGAAAACAACGAAAGACCTCAGGGAAACGTGAACAACCAGCAGCAGGCTAACGGCGAGCAGCAGGGAGGCAGACGCAGAAGAAACCGCAGACACGGACGCAACAGAAACAACAACCAGCGTCCCGTAGAGACCGCCACCGAGACGACTCAGGCAACCTCTGAAGCAAAACCGGAACCCGTACAGACGTTTCATGAAACGTCTCTACCAAACGAACCCAAACCTGAACCGAAACAGGCACCGAAACCGGTTTCCAAACCTGCACCTAAACCGCAGCCAAAACCGGAACCCAAACCTGAACCGAAACCTGAACCGGATCCAGAACCGAAACCGGCAAGAAAAGGGAGAACACCCAAAAAATCCGAATCATCCGAACCAAAACCGGCTGAAACGCCGAAAAAAAGAACAAACCGCAGGAAAACCAAAGAAACAAATGAATAAAATGAAAAAATTTTTTTTCGTGTTCGCGGCTCTTTTTCTTTTTTATTCCCTGATTTACGCCGAAACTCCCGCTTTCGATTTCTCGCCGGTAACGGAAGAAAATATTTCGCTTGTGCTTTACGACATTGGATCGCATAAAAATGTTATCAGCATCAATGCCGACAAACCTTTTCTCTATGCATCCAATCTCAAACTTCTCACATCGGCTGCAGTTTTAAAGCACCTGGGCGGCGGCTTCAAGTTCCTCACCAGATTCTCCTTTGATCCCGAAAGCGGAACTCTCTACATCAAAGCTGGAGGCGATCCGGAAATGGTCGTCGAAAAGCTCTGGCTTCTCGCTTCGGATTTACAAAGGCGAGGCGTAAAAGGGATAAAAAAAGTTGTGGTTGATAACTTTTTATACGGCAAAAACAGCACTCTGACTGCGGAAAGCGGAGACAAAGGCGACAACGGATATCTGGCTTTCATATCACCTTTAAGCCTGAACTACAACGCGATCGCGATTTTTGTCAAAGCACACGAGGCGGGGCAGCCGGTCGAAATATCGCTTTCGACTCCGAGTTCCTACTTTTCGATAAAAAACACGGCTACAGGTACTCCTGACGGCAACAACCAGCTTGTGGCCGGAGCGCAGAAAGCCGGAAATCAGACCGAAATAACCGTAAAAGGCACCATCGGCACCGAGAGGACAAAACTCGAATCGATATTTAAAAGAGTTGCCGATCCGACGCGCTACTACATCGTGACGCTGCTCAATCTCATGGGCGAAAACGAGGCGGCACCGATCGAAAGAGCTCAGCTTGAGGATTCATTTTTTACTGCAACGGAGAGAGTAAACTTTACCTATAAAAGCAATCCTCTGCGCGATATAATAAGAACTATGAACCTCTACTCTTCGAATTTTATAGCTGACAGCCTTCAGTTCTATCTTGGAGCGACCATGCGCGGCGATGTTAAACAAGGAGTTGAGATTCTTAAAGAATTTGCCAAGAATGAACTTGGAGAGATCAACGGAAGCGGTCTCGGAAACGACAAAAACTATCTCACAGGGACTTTCTACATCAAACTGCTGCAGTCGGTTCACGCCGATTACTATAACAGCATCGACTTTTTCTCCTCTCTTCCCGTCATGGGCGAGGACGGAACTTTGAAAAAAGCGAATACAAACAGCGAAAATTCAGGTCTTGTCCGCGGCAAAACCGGCTCACTCACAGGCGTCGCTGCACTTTCCGGAATTATGAAGGCAAAAAGCGGAAAACTTTACCTTTTTGCATTCTCGATAAACGGATTCCCGTCAAAAAGTTTCAAGCCGATGTGGGCTCTCCGCGACAGAGTCATGAACGAGATCTGGGAGAAATACTGAAATATGCTGATACACTCAGCGCAGCATATCACTCATTTGGGACGAAACCTCAGAATCAACTCCCCTTCTCTAAGCGATTCGGCAATTCTCATACTAACAAAAAGTATAAAAGTTGCTTCCATTAAAGAAAAAACCCGTATTTCCACCGAAGAGATCGCAAGATCCTCAGGATTAAGAAAATTCCTGAAACTTTCGGAAGGGACTTCCGTTAAAGTAGGAAGTTTCGACATCAAAATGGCGGAAATTTCTTCAGATGACGGAAGATTCAATTTTTTTGTGAACAACGAACTTTATTTCATGACATTTGTTCCAGGCATCGCCTTTCCTTTTGCAGAAAACACGACATTGCTGATCCAGGCTGATTCAGGTTATTTTTCAGACGAAGATTTCGATAAAATAGAGAAATTTATTATCGGAAGCAGACCTCAAAAGACCATAATTTCCGGAAATTATTCGGAAGGATGGTTCTCAAGATTTAAAAACAGAAAAAATATAGAAATCAGAAACGAAATGTCGCAGCAGACAATTTTCTGAACTTATTTTTCCCATAATTGATTTTAAATGCTCCCCGCGTATAATTATATGTTTTTTTGATTTTTAAGAGGTGTAGGCATGAAAAAGTTACTGGTTTCAATGATTTGCTTTTTATTATTGTTCGGATTTGTCTCCTGTGCAAGCGATGACGATGATAACGCCGATACATCTTCCGGCGGAAAAGACAATGCGGACTCATCCGATACGGCAGATTCCTCCGATCCATCCGATTCAGGCGATACAAACCCGTCAGGCGGAAGCGACACGGATTCTACCGATCCCTCAGACAGCGGAACCAATCCTGACGATCCGGAACAGAGCAACTGCATGTGCGGAGCCGGTGACCTTGATCCGGATGAAGACGGCATTCCCAACAGTCTTGAAGGATGCGAGGATCTTGACGGCGATTCTCTTCCGAACTGCATGGATAACGACAGCGACGGCGACGGATTCCCTGACAAAACCGAATGTTCTTCTCAGCCGTGCCAGGATACAGACGGCGACGGAGATCCCGATTTTCTCGATAAAGACAGCGACAACGACGGCCTTTTCGATAAAGATGAAAAAGATTACAACACCGACCCATACAACAAAGATACTGACGGCGACGGCAGCGACGATCTTGCGGAAATAGTATACGGCTCAGATCCTACAAACGACGGCAGCCGCATTCCGGAAGGACTTTTCTATGTCGTTCTTCCTTTTAATGCCAAATACAATGTCAGCAGAACATGGGAGTTCGATACCGACATTTCAAAAATCGATGTTGCATTCATGCTCGATCTTTCTGGATCGATGGACGCGGAACAGGCCAACCTCAAGGAAAAGATCAAAACCGACGTCGTAGA
>CACZFE010000045.1:2698-3102 GCA_902780365.1 uncultured Spirochaetales bacterium | reverse complement strand
ACGCTTTCGTCCACTTCATGGATTTCGACAAAGATATGGACAAAGTTTACAAAGTCGACACTCTGGTAACGACTGATGTCGAAGAACTCAAAGCTGCAATAGATTCCACTCCGGCACCTTACGGCGGCACTGAATGCCACTGGCTCGTCCTTTACGCGGCGACTACCGACCAGGACATCTACGGAACATGTCAGCCGACAGGACTAGACGGCTTAATGAACAAGGCGACATGCAACTTCCCGAAACCCGACTGCTCCGGCAGAGAGGGAGACAGGGCCGGACTCTGCTTCCGTGAAAAATCGATGCCCATCCTTATCATGATAACCGACGAAGCTCCGACAGACACAAAGATGCCGCCTGTAAACGAACTGGCTTCCACTCTCTCTATGCAGACGCTCGTTGCA
>CACZFE010000045.1:0-2690 GCA_902780365.1 uncultured Spirochaetales bacterium | reverse complement strand
AGAGTGCCAAATTTATAGGCATAGATTCATCCAGTACCGACGGCAACACCCAGATAAAGAAATTCTTCGAAACAGTTTCGGAATTGACCGGAACTCTCGACAAAAACGGAAAATCATTCAACTTCGCAGTCAATACAGACGCTGTCGCGGCTGACGGCAAAGCTATGAGCGAAAAGATCGGCGAAGCGATCGAAAATCTCACCTCTTTCGTTCAGATGGACGTCTGGGTAGCCGGCAACTCTAAAGAAGTCTGCTTAGGGACTGACCAGAGCGTTGCCAATTTCATCATCGGCGGTATTCCTGTAAAAGCCGAACCGCCGGAAGGTGCAACTATAGACACGGCGAATATGAAGTTCCTCAAAGTAAATCCGGGAACTGTCGTAACTTTCGATGTCCAGTTCCATAACGATTTCTGTCCCAATCCGACGGCAGAACCGGTTCTCTACAAAGCCGAAGCCATGGTTTTGGGCGAAGGCGCTTACCTTTCCAAAAAAGAAGTTCAGATCATCGTTCCGAAAAGCGAAAGCAAATAAGTCAAAATTTTTACTTGCAAAACAGATTTTTTTTCTTATATTCCGCGCCGCGTGGGGCAATAGCTCAGCTGGGAGAGCGCGTGCTTCGCATGTACGAGGTCGCCGGTCCGAATCCGGTTTGCTCCACCATTCTTCTGTTTATCCCGCAGTTTTGGAGAGTTTATGACAAAAAAAGCGGTTGATTTGCTTAAAGACAGGCCGTCGCAGGCGATTCTTTCGCTTTCGATACCAATAATTCTTCTCAACATCCTGAAAGGCGGCTTCAACATCGTCGATATGTTCTGGCTCGGGCGCCTCGGCAAGGATTTTCTTGCCGGTGTCAGCGCTTCGGTATTCATGGTCTGGGCTGTAAACGGTCTCACTGCCCTTGTTACTGTCGGCATAATTGCCGGAGTTTCAAGAAATATCGGAGAAGGCCGTATCGAAACAGCAAAAAGCAACTGTATGAGGGCGCTTGAACTCACGTTTCTCCTCGGTGCAGCCTGCACGATCGTCCTCTTTCCGCTGATAAATCCGCTTGTAGATATGATAAAACTCGATACTCCGACACGCACGGCGGGAATCGAATACCTTCAAATAATGATGGCGGCCTGCGTAATATCGTTCACAATGTCCTCTCTTCACTCGATCCTCATCGCGTGGGGAGACACCAGAACTCCGGTAGTTGTTGAAATCATTACGTTTATTTTCAATATCGCAGCGAGTCCCGTTCTTATGTTCGGCTGGTGGATTTTCCCGAGAATGGAAACACGCGGAGCCGCAGTCGCTACGGTTGCAAGTTATCTCATCGCTTCCCTGCTCTACCTCGGCATAATCATCAGAAACAAATGGATACGCCTTGCAAGAACCGGAGACGAGATAAAATTCACACGCTACATAACGCTCGGCTGCCCGGTCGCGCTTTCGAGCATGTTTTTCTCCTTCATCTACTTTTTCATTGCCAAAGTTACCGCAATTTTCGGATCAGGCGCGATCGGCGCAATGGGGATCGGCCACAAAATAGAATCTTTCACCTACTTCATCGCCCACGGTTTCGCGTCAGGCCTTTCGACGTTCGTCGGCAGGAACATCGGCGCAAAGCTGGAGGAAAGGACTTTCGAAGCCTCGATATTCTCATTCAAGGCGGTATGCCTCGTGACCGCTGTTTTTTCGCTTGTTTCGATCATTTTCGCTAAAGAATTCGTCGGGATATTCAACACCGACCCCGATCTTTTACACCACGGCGTACGTTACCTCTGGTTCGTAATGCCGGCGGAAATAATACAGTGCGGCGGAATTGTCTTTGAAAACGGCACATTTGCAGGTTCAGGCTACACAAAACCGTCGTTTTATGTCGCCATGCCGATAATTTTCGCCCGCATCCCCCTTTCGTGGTTTCTTGCGGTCAAACTCGGGCTCGGCGCAAACGGAGTCTGGCTCACAATCGCCCTTACCATGCTTCTTACAAACGGGATTTTCTGCGTTTTGTACAGACAGAAAAAGTGGATTAAAACGAAAATCTGATTCGATTGTCGGAAATAATTATCCTTCGAGGATCTCTTTTTCTTTTACTTTCGTGATGTCTTCGAGCTTTTTGATGTAGTCGTTGAGGTCCTTCTGGATCTTATCGGTGAATTTCTTTTCGTCGTCTTCTGTGATCTCTTTGTCTTTCTGAGCACGTTTGATCTCGTCGAGCGCATCGCGGCGGATGTTTCTCAGGCTGACTTTGAACTTTTCGGAAAGCTGGCTCAGCTGTTTTACGAGTTCTTTTCTTCTTTCCTGAGTGAGAGCGGGAACCGGAACTTTTACGACGATGCCGTCATTGCTCGGGTTGAAGCCGATGTTCGCGTTTCTGATAGCTGTTTCGATTTTGCCTAAAACCGATCTGTCATACGGCTGGACAACGATGAGTCTTGCATCGGGAGTCGTGACCGAAGCCATCTGGTTGAGCGGAGTTTTTGTTCCGTAGTAATCTACAAAAATGCTGTCAAGCAGTTTGGGGGAAGCCTTTCCCGTTCTGTACTGTCCGATTTCGTTTTTGTAAGAATCGATCGACTTGTCGTAAGTTGACTTCAAATTGTCAAAAAAAGCTTTCTGTTCAAACATTTTTCTCTCCTAATATGTAACTAAACTACCGATTTCATCACTATTCAAGGCTTTGAAAATATTGCCTTTTTC
>CACZFE010000044.1 GCA_902780365.1 uncultured Spirochaetales bacterium | reverse complement strand
AACCTGAACCGAAAGCAGAGCCCGAAACGCAGCACGAAGAAGATATTCCGGGAAAACCTGTCGAAGGGATGGAGAACGACGAGATGTACAAATCCTATAAAACTTTCGTCAGCCTCGAGATCGACAAGGCTAAAATGCGCGTCGGAAGGGCGAATTTCGACAAAATCTACATGGAAGCTGTCAAATACATCGACAAAAAATACGGTTTCAAAGTGCTTTCAGATTCCGACAAATTCAAGGAATATCTGACGAACTACTACATTTCGGCATTTGATATCCCGACTTTTGAAAACTGGAAGAAATCGAAGGGCTAAGCGGGGTCGAAGATGCTTCAAGATATTAAGATCCTTATGAAATCGCTCAGCGACATCGACGTTCGGATCATGCTGTGCAAAAGTGCTTTCGAATGGGAGCTGCTGGCGAAAAAATACAACACTCTGCGTGATGAGATCGAGGCCTTCTGTACTTCCGGTCTTCCTGAAGATGTCAGTGCGGCTCTTGAAAAGACGAGAGCTTATCTGGTAGAAAAAAAAGGTGAGCTCCCGCCGCTTGATTTGTCTGATTTTTTCAAATAAATTCAGTTAATTATCTTCTTCTGTCAAAAATTTTCATTTTTTATTTGACTTTAAAACGATTTCGGCTATATTACCTGCCGCTGATGGGCGCTTAGCTCAGCTGGGAGAGCATCGGCCTTACAAGCCGGTGGTCGCAGGTTCGAACCCTGCAGCGCCTACCATTCTTTCACAATCGAGACGCGGTCGTAGTTAAGTCGGTTATAACGCCGGCCTGTCACGCCGGAGGCCACGGGTTCGAGTCCCGTCGACCGCGCCATCTTTTTTGTTTTTCCCAAAAGTTTTTTGATTTTGTTTTTGACGCTGATGTCGTTTTATTCGACGCCGCCAAATCTTTTTCGTTATAACGTTATACCGATATAACGGAATGTCGACACAGGGCGGCGAATCGTTTTTATCGATGGGGATCGTTCTTCTCGATTTCAATTTTCTTGATTTAACTCCTTTAAAATGCAACTATTGCCCGATTCTTTTGATTGTTATTTTAATCCAAGGAGGACAGTATGTTCAGAAGTTTTGATGAAATGATTGATTTTGTTAAGAAAATGGAAAAGAAGCAGGTCGTTGCCGTTGTCGGTGCCGATAAACCGGTAGCAGTCGAAGCTGCAATAGATATGGTCACCGAAAATCTGGCGGTTCCGGTTCTTTTCGGAAACGCAGAAAAGATAAATCACCTCATCGAAGGGACTGTTCTTGAAGGTAAAGTCGAGATAGTTCCATGTGCAGACAACGTTGAAAGCTGCTCGAAAGCTGCTGACTGGGCGGCTGAAGGCAAAGTCCAGATCCTTCTCAAGGGAAGCGTCGAGACTGCGCAGATCATGAAAGCCGTTTTCAGAAAGGAGAACGGTCTCAAGGCAGCTGCAGTAGTCAGCGACATCCTTATTTACGAAGATCCGCTTTCAAAAGGCGGAGAAAAGCGTCTTGTCGGCCTTATGGACGGCGGCATAATCCCGCTTCCGACTCTTGAGCAGAAGATCGAGATGACCCGCGGCGCAGTCCAGGTTTTCCACAGACTCGGCTTTGAAAAACCGAGAGTCGCATACATTTCGGCGATCGAAACTGTTTCTCCGAAGATCCAGTCCACCGTTGACGCGGCAGAGATCCAGAGAATGAAGGCTGAAGGCGAGCTTGACGACATCGACGCTTACCTTGAAGGTCCGTATGCGATCGACAACGTAATTTCTGAATACGCTGCAAAAGTCAAAGGGATCAACTCCGTCATGGCTGGATGCGCCGACATCCTCATTTTCCCGAACATCGAAAGCGGAAATGTTCTCGGCAAGCTCGTCCACTACTGGGGCGGCGCTCAGACAGGGCACGTCATCGTAGGTGCAAAAGTTCCCGTTCTTCTGAGTTCGCGTGCCGACGACGCAAGGGCGAAGATCAATTCGCTCGTTCTCGGAATCACCGTAAACGCTCACAGTTAGACCATGACAGCGCAGCACGAAGTAAAATATCCGGTCCTGATCCATTTGAAAGTGGTCATGCATTCAAAAGAGGAAACCGGCAGAAATGTTGCGGATCTGATGGATATCCTTGCAAAGACAGAGATCCCGCTCAGAGGAAAGGTGACCGAAAACAAAAGTTCCGCCGGAAAATACACTTCCTACACAGTTCCTGTTTATGTTGAAAACAAAGAGAAGATGCACGCTCTTTACGAGGCTTTGAAAGCCCATCCGGATGTAAAATTCGCAATTTAATATGGAGAGAAAAATGACAAAAACGGAAGTCGCAATCGTTGTAAACCCAGGCTCGACCTCAACAAAATTCGCAGTATTCAGCCGCGAAGGTTCGCTTTATGAAGAAACTGTGAGACATCCGCAGGAAGAACTCGCGACGGTTGACAAAGTCGTTGCCGAAAAAGGCTTTCAGGTCGTCGCGTCTGTCGGCAGAGGCGGCCCGGTAAAACCGCTTGAAGGCGGCACTTATCTTGTCAATCAGGCGCTTCTGGACGACCTTATGAGCTGCAAATTCGCGAACCACGCTTCCAATCTCGGCGGAATAATTGCCGATCAGCTGGCGAAGGATTTCGGACTCAAGGAAAGTTACATCGTTGACCCCGTAACGACCGACAACATGTGGGACAAAGCGCGTCTCAGCGGACTTCCGGGAATCACGAGGATCTGCCGCGTTCACGCGCTCAACATCAAGGCTGTTGCAAGAAAAATCGCCGAAAAGCAGGGAAAGGATTTCTATAAAGCGAACTACGTCGTCGCTCATTTGGGAGGCGGGATCTCGATCGCGGCGCTCGAAGGGGGAAAAGTCGTTGACGTAAACGACGGACTTCTCGGAATGGGACCTTTCAGCATGAACAGAGCAGGAGCGATGCCGCTCATCGGAATCATAAATATGTGCTATTCGATGCCGAAAGAGGAAGTTATCCGCATTTTCTCGAGGGAAAGCGGATTCAAGGCATACATAGGGACAGAAGATTTCCGCGACATCGAAAATCAGGTAAAAGCAGGAGACCCCGAAACTCTCAGAGTTTTCGACGCTTTCGAATATCAGGTCGCCAAAGAAATCGGCGCGTATGCCGCTGCTCTTAAAGGAAAAATAGACGGAATCATCGTCACCGGCGGATGTGCATACTTCAAGAAATTCGTCGAAGATCTCAAGGAATACACAGGCTGGATGGCAGAATTTTTCGTTTATCCGGGCGAAGACGAGCTCGCGGCGCTTGCTGAAGGCGCTTTCAGAGTCGTTGACGGTGTTGAAAAAGCCAAGAATTATTAGCCGCCGCCAATCTTGTATCGAAATGTCGATACGCCGCCGTCGAAATTTCGAAATATCGATATATCGAAATATCGACAAAGATCATGCGGCGGCGGTGGAACGACAATTTTGACAAAAAAATCGTTGCTATTATAATTTTTCGTTTGTTTTTTTAGAGGTGTTTTATGCCGGGGATCGGTCTCGTTTCAAATCCTTATTCAAAAAAGAACAGAAAACATCCTGACAGATTGCAGAAACTGATAGAGTGCGCTCCCGACAAGGATCTTGTCAGACTGCCGGATTCATTTGAGAAAATGGATGCCGCGATGGAGCATTTCAAGCAGAAAAAAGTCGATGTCATAGCAATAAACGGCGGCGACGGAACTGTCCATGTAGCCCTTACTTCGATGATGAAAATCTATGGTAGCGAAAAACTGCCGAAGATCGCGATCCTCAAAGGCGGAACGATGAACATGACCGCGACGAACCTCAGGCTGAAAGGCAACACTGTCTCGATTTTCAGGCGCGTTGTCAAGGCATATAAAGAAAGGGAACTTAACTGCAGACAGATTTCGCTTCTCAAAGTGAACGAGCGTTACGGCTTTATTTTCGGAAGCGGCGCGGTCTGCACTTTCATGGATCTTTATCACAAAAGCAGCAATCCGTCCCCGCTTGTTGCGGCTAAATCGGTGCTTGCGATGGCGGGTTCGATGCTTGTCCACGGAAAACTGGCCGCCGAGTTCTTCAAACCTACATGGCAGGAACTCAATGCCGACGGTTTCTCGTTCGGCAGAGCGCCTTATCTGGCTTTTCTGATCACAACTCTTCCTTCGGTAGGACTTGGGATGGATCTCACTTTCAGGGCTAAGGTCGATCCGAAAAAAGCCCAGATGATAGCGTTCCGTGACAAGGCGAGAATCGTGCCTCAGGTCGCAAGAGTATGGCTCGGCCGCTCTGTGCCGCCTGATGTCGTCGATGATACGGTGGGAAGCTGCTTTTTTATAAACGGAGAAAAATCGTTCAGATATACATTGGACGGCGATATGTACTCGTCGTCAGGGAAACTTGTAGTCGAAACAGGACCTTTGCTGGACTTAGTTACGGAGTGAAAAAATGCATTATAAGAGTGCTGCAAAAACGCATCCCGGTATGAAAAGGGAGCTTAACGAAGACAGCTATGTCATTCTTGAAAAAGAAGGTGTTTTTGTTGTCGCTGACGGTATGGGCGGTCACAATGCCGGTGAGGTTGCGTCAAAAATCGCTATTGACACGATTGCCGAATTTTTCCACGCATCAGAAGCTGATGACGATATGACATGGCCTTACAAACTTGATCCGACGCTCGCTCTTGACGCGAACAAGCTCATGGTCGGGATAAAGTTCGCAAACAAGCGCATTTTCAAGCAGTCTTCGGAAGACGCGGCCTGCAGCGGAATGGGAACGACTGTTGTTTCGATAATAGCTGAAGACGGCAGCGATGAGCTTTATGTGGCTCATGTCGGAGACAGCCGCTGCTACTGTTTTTACGAAGGCGAACTTGTTCAGGTCTCGGAAGACCACTCGCTTGTCAACGAATACATCAAGGCGGGGCAGATCACGAAGGAACAGGCAAAAAATTTTCCGCACAAAAACGTGATAATGCGTGCTCTCGGCATGAAGGACAACGTTCTTGTCGATATTCAGAAACGCGTGGCAATGGCCGGTGAAATCTACCTTCTTTGCTCTGACGGACTTTCCGATATGGTTCCCGACAGTGACATGGAAGCGGTCCTCGCCAGCGGGATTCCTCTGGAAGAGATGACGAAACAACTCGTCGATATGGCGAATGCCAACGGCGGCAAGGACAATATAACGGTTATTCTGGTTAAAGTTGAACCTTAATATGGAGATCTTTATGAAAAAATTCATGATTTCAATCGCATTGCTTTGTGCTATGTTTTTCTTCGTTTCATGCGGCGGTTCCAATGGCGAAAAGGATTCAGGAGATGAAACAAACGATTCCGAGACAAATGATTCCGAGACAGATGAGGAAACGGCCGATTCAGAAACAACTGATTCTGAAGTTACGGATGAAGAAGTTACGGATGAAGAAACTGAAGATTCCACCGATCCGGAAAATCTTCCTTACCCTGAAGTTACCGCAACTTCGAACAAGGAAGGCGACATCGCGCAGAATATAACGATTTATGACGACCTCGATGTCAAACACAAATTTGCCGAATGGTATCAGCCGAATAACCCTGAGAGCAAGCTGATCTGGCTTATTTTCACAGCTTATGACTGCGGTCCGTGCCACATACTCAAAGAGGATCTTCTTGAGATAAACTCGCCGGAATACAAAAAGCGCGGACTCAAGATAATTCTTGTTTTCAATGGTCTGCTTGCAGGTCCTCAGCCTGAACTTGAACCTGGCAAACTTGCGGAAACAAAGGATCTTTACATTTCGGAATTCCCGGAAACAGGAGACTTCGAGCTTTACGGATATCTCAGAAAGGAAGAGCAGAAAGTGTTTAAAAAGTTCACTTCCGGAGCAGGTTCCGTTATGGGCGGCGCAGCTTATCCCACATGGCTTTTCATTGATGCATCGACCATGGAGGTCATTGAGTTCGGTGAGGGCTGGGGCGAAGGTATGATCGGGCCTGCGCAAACTGAAATAGAAGCACTGCTTGACGAGCTTTGATTATGAAAAAGATATTTATACTTACTTTATCGCTCCTCTTTTTTGTTTCGTGCGGAACTGCTTCTCCGAAATCCGAAGACGGGGCTGCTGCGGCGAAAACGCAGGAATCGTCAGGTTTTTCAATCAATCTGGAAAAAGTGGACGGCGGGATGTTCTCGTTTGAAGATATCCGCGGAAAAAAGCATCTTGTTGCAGCTTTCTGGGCAACATGGTGCGAGCCGTGCAAGCAGGAACTCAAAAAACTTGCAGAAATCTATCCCGCTTTTTCGGATTCAGTCGAATTTGTCGGAATTTCAACCGATACTGAAGAGATGATCGACAAAGTCAACGAGTTCGCTGCAGAGGCGGCTCTGCCATTCCCGATACTTGTTGATCCGAGCGGAAATACAGTCGGCTCGATAATTCCTGGGGGAGATTCTGTTCCGTATCTGATGATTGTTGACAAAAACGGAGAGGTTGTTTCCCGCCACAGCGGATACAATCCCGGTGATGAAGAGGCTTTGAAGCGTGAGCTCGAAGCCCTGCTTTCCCGCTGATTTCTGTGGTTTTTTTTTATGTTGGAAGAGAGTCGGTCTATGAAATATAGAAAAAACTTGAATTTAAATGTTCTTTTACTACTCTCTTTCAGATTTTTTTGATTGTTTCTCAATATTTGACTTTTTTAGGAGGATTTGATGTTCAAAAAAATGCTTACACTGCTTGTCGCAGTCCTTTTTGTCGTTCCGTTCATGGTAACGGCGGATGATTTTGATGATGATTTCGGCGGCGATTTCGAAGAAGACGCTGAAGAAGCTGAAGAAACCGAAGAAGATGAAGAAGAGGCTCCGGCTAAGAAAAAATCAAAAGAGGAGTCCGAAAGCGAAGCTGCTATGAAAGATCTTATGGGGGATCCTGAAGAAGAAAAAGCGGCTGAAAAAGAAGACAAGGAAGAAGTTGAAGCAGACGCAGAAGCAGCTGCTCCGGCAAAGGACGGAAAAGCTCCGGTAACCAAATCTTTCAAAGGTGTTAAACCTATCCTTCTTGTAAAAGGCGGATTCACGGTTTACGGTTCTTATAAAGAAAACGGAAAATCCCTCAGCACGATGTTCGGTAGCCTTGACGAAGGTATCGTCGGTGTCGAATACCTTGGCAAACATGTTCTTGCAAAGGGGACTCTCAATGTCAGAACGAACTATGCGTTCATCGAGAACGGCGCCAACCCGCTTGCAAAAGTAAACCATCATTCGATTCAGAACGGTGCTGCAAACGCTCTTTACGAAGTTTACGGCGGCGTTAAATTTTATGATGTTTTCATTAAAGCCGGTAAACTGATCCCTGAATACGGCCTTGTTGACACATGGCAGAACCTCGGAATGGGTTTCACGACCCCGTTCCTTACCAGAAGCCTTATCGTTGTTGAAGGTTTTCTTCCCGAGACTGATGCAGGTCTTGCTCTCGGTTACAACGGCATAATCAAAAAAGACCACAATGTTTTCGTAGGTCTCTCTCTCGGAACCGGTGCTAATGCAAGCGAATTCTGGGAATCAGACAGAACTCTCGGCCTTTACGGAAGAGTAGGCTACGGCTTTAAAGAATATGTCAAGGCAGCTTTCGCTTTCCAGTACAGAAACGATTATTACAGCGGAAAGAAACTTGACCACATCGGCATCGGTGTTCACATCAACGTTTCCGCATACGGTTTCGAAATGCCGATCACTTTCGACTACAGCATGATGAAAATGGTCAAAGACAGCTCAACAAGAAAGAACACCACGAATATGCTTCTTTCTCTTGCTCCCGGATATGCTTACCATTTCAACCACGAATGGGTCGACAAAGTCGGTATCGCTTTCAGATATGACCTCGTTCAGGGTGTTTACCTTGACGGCGCAGAAGATTACCTTAACTGGAGAAACTACAGAAGCAACTCTATGGTTATGAGAATCGGTATCACTGCCAACTTCTTCACAAAAGAGCTTGCTGGTGTCCGCGGTATGGCAGGTCTCACGTTCCTGATGCAGCCGGAAAGCAAAGTCGACAAAAAAGATATCAACGGTGACGGCAAAACGAAAGATTACGGTTTCACGACGATCGTTCTCCAGGCAGGAGCAGAGTTCTAAGATTTTTAGGGGACGAAAGTCCCCGTTTTTTTTATTTTTACTTTTCCGAAAGGAAAGATGGAGGATTTTATGAGAAAATCAGTTCTTATTATGATGGTTTTTGCAATGCTGCTCTCTTTCGCGGCAGTTTCTTGCGGCGAGAAAAAAAATGTTGACGAGAGAGCTTCCGTAAAAGAGCTTGTCGAAAAAGGTGAGTACCAGCAGGCAAAGGCGAAACTTGTAACTTTGAGAGGGCAGTATCCGAACGATCAGGAACTGACCGAACTCAACAGGCAGGTCGATGAGAAAATCGCAGAAAGTTTCTACCAGAAATACTGGGACGAAGCTGAACAGAAAGGTGATCACAAAGCTTGGATCGAAGCTATGATCAGAATTAAAAAAGTCGAAAATATCAATAAAGAAATGGTCAACGGCTGGATCAAAAGAGCGGCTGAGAAATGTGTCGACACAGGCGCAAAAAATCTCAACGACGGAATGCTTCTTGCACTTCTTGACCAGCTTGTACAGCGTTATCAGGTCATAACGATGAACGACAGACTTATGTACATAACAATGTTCGTTAAAGAAGGAAGATTCCCGCTCAAAGAGTGGAAAGATACCTTCATCACGAAGTATCCTGAACTTATGGACGAAGATACCGAAGAATTCCTTGGCTGGCCGAGACCTGAAAAACCGGCAAAGAAGTAAGTTTTCTTAAATTTTTCGCTGTTTTTCCGAAATTTTTTTAAATCCTGAAATTTTTATCGTTGTATGTTTGTTTGTATATCGTAGTTTGTGCGATAAATGCGATAAAGATGAATAAAGAATATAAAAAAAATATAAAAATATATGCATTTATCTCTTTTCTTATTCATTTTTATGTTTATAATCCCATGCTTTGATTGTTTTTTTAGTATGGATTTTTTTATGTACAGGTATTTGTTCGGTATTCTGCTTCTAGGAATAGTTGTTCTGGTTCATGAGTTCGGTCACTTTATCGTGGCGCGTCTCTGCGGAGTGAGAGTTGATGTCTTTTCGATCGGCTTCGGGAGGCCGCTTTTCAAGAAAAAATACGGCGATACCGAATACCGGATATCGATGATCCCTCTCGGCGGTTATGTAAAAATGCTCGGAGAATCGACTTCCGAAGAGA
This sequence comes from uncultured Spirochaetales bacterium, assembly GCA_902780365.1. GTDB lineage: Bacteria > UBP6 > UBA1177 > UBA1177 > UBA1177 > UBA1177. The sequence goes on along the minus strand of CACZFE010000044.1, from coordinate 5,079 downwards.
ACGATGTCGAGGAAAAGGATCTTCTACTGGCTTTCAGCAGCAAAAAATGGTGGCAGAAGGTGCTTATCGTTTGTGCCGGACCTGTTTTCAACCTGGTTTTCGCATTTTTAGTCTTTATAGCCGTGTCGTTTTTTATGTTTTCAGCTCCTTCATCGGTGCTTGAATTCGTTTCGCCTGACGGAGCGGCTTACGCAGCCGGGATTTCTGACGGTGACAGGATAACGAAGATAAACGGCGATGAAATCGCTGTGTGGGATGATATACCGTCGATTCTGGCTCCCATGTCTGAATCCGGAGAATGCGGCGAGATCTCTGTCGAAGTCGAAAAGGCGTTTACGAAAGAGCTGAAGACCTATACTTTTCATCCTAAAACCGGTTCTGTAGCCGATCCTTTCGGTGATACGGCAAAGCGCTGCGAACTCGGTGTCGTCCGCTTTCCGAGGGCGGCGAAAATATTTCTGCTCAAAGATTTTCCGGGACTTGAAAACGGCGATGTCGTCCTGTCTGTTGACGGAGAGAAGATCTCAAGGTACTACGAACTTGCCGAAAGGATCAGAAAACCTTTTAAACAAATGGCGGTTAAGCGCGGCGAAAAAGAGGTCGTGGTCGATTTTCCGGCCGACATGCCTGAAAAACCGGAGATCGCATACGGCGAACTTATTGTAAAATCGGTTGAAAAAGGAAGTTATTCCGAAAAAGTCGGTGTCATGGAAGGTGACTTCATAACAGCGGTCAACGATACCGGAGTTACAGCTTCGTTCCAGTTCTATTCGATAATGGGCCGTCTCAGGGAAGGCGATCTCGTCAAACTTTCGGTTATCAGGAACAAAGAACCGCTTGACATCGAATTTACCGCTTCTTTTGACGAGAAGGAAAACGAAATGACGGGCATGCACGACAAGAGAATAAACTGGGGTGCTTCTTTTGATTACACCTATGTTGCCGAAAATTATGCAAGGCGCAACAATCTTCTTACATTCCCTGTCAGATATGCCGCGAAAGAATTCGTCGGCGCGATAACTATGACTTTCAAAGGTCTGGCTTACATGATCAGCGGCAGAGTTTCGACAAAGGGTCTCGGCGGTCCGATCATGATTTTCGACATTTCGAAACGCGCTGCAGACGCCGGATTCAGATATTTCCTCGCGATAATGGCCATAATCAGCATAAATCTGGGACTTATCAACCTTTTCCCGATCCCTGTTCTTGACGGAGGGTATGTCGTCATGTACGGATTTGAAGGGATAATAGGGCGCAAGATCCCCTCGAAAGTAAAGGAAAGGGCGCTTATGGTCGGATTCTTTCTGCTGATGGCGCTTATGGTTTTTGCGGTATTCAACGATTTTATGAGATATATTCCGATGATTTTTAACCACGGCTGATTTTGTTTGGAGGTTTTGATGATTATCAATCTTAATTTTGCGGCAAATTCCCTGACGACAGGTCTGCAGCTTGCCGAAACGATGAAAAACTCTTCTCTGGTTGTGAATATCATGCTTGTCGCGCTTCTTCTCGCAAGTATGATATCGCTCGCGATAATCGCTGCAAAACTCATTCAATACAGGATGGCGTTCATAGAGACGGCCAAATTTGTAGATGTTTTCTGGAAAAACAAAGAGGCGCAGGATGTGGCGGTAAAAACCGCATCTTTGACGAAATCGCCGGTTGCGGCAGTGTTCGCGGCAGGTTACGCCGAATTTAAGGAAACAAAGGAAAGCTGGGAAGATAAAGGGATCGTCATTATCGGCGGAAAAGTCGATGAGCTTGCGGCTAACGTAGACAGGGCGATGAGACGCGAAACGCACGTCAGGATACAGATTCTTGAAAGCGGTCTTTCGTTCCTTGCGACAACTGCTACGGCATCTCCTTTTATCGGTCTTTTCGGAACGGTTTACGGCATTATGAACGCATTTCAGGAAATAGGAAAAACGGGAAGCGCGACACTCGGATCGATCGCACCGCACCTTTCCGATGCGCTTGTAACGACTGCGTTTGGTCTTATAGCGGCTATTCCGGCATCGGTCGCTTTCAACTACTTCAATGCGCGTCTTCAGAAATTTGAAAACGAGGCTTTGAATGTTTCGGCTGATTTCCTTAATCAGATCAAAAGGAGCAATGTCTGATGGCAAACTACGGTATGGAAGAGCCGCGGAAAAGAAGTGTCCGCGCGGAGATGAACATTACTCCGATGGTAGATATCGTCTTTACGCTTCTGATAATTTTCATGGTTGCTGCTCCGCTTATCGAGCAGGGTGTCGACCTTGATCTGCCGCAGACCGAGACTGTGCCGATAGAAAGCCCGAAAGACAAGTTCATCGTCAGGATTTTCAGCGGTAAAACCGAGGCTGACAACAAGATATTTGTGAGCGATGCGAAGCCTCCGATAGAAGTTCCTCTCAAAGAACTTGAGGTAAAGCTCAAAACGAATGCTTTTCTGCAGGAAAAAAAGGAAATCTACCTTCATGCGAGCAGAGAACTTTCATACGGTTACATCGTCAGAGTCATGGCGATAATGAAAAAAGCCGGTATCAACAATATCAACCTTGTAACTGAACCTTTGGAGAAGGAGTAGCCGGCATGGCGGGAAATGTCCGAAACGGATCTTTTATTTTCGGGAAAAACAGCGGCGGGGTCGACAGAAAAACCTTCTGCGGCTGTTCGATAGGTTCGCTGGTTCTCCATATTCTTGTGCTGATTTTTTTCGGAAGCGGTCTGTGGTTCGCAGAAAGCCATAAAATCGAGTTCGAGACTGTTCAGGCGAAACTCGTCAAACTCGGCGAGGAGCGCGACAAAAAGCTGCTCCCGCGTATAACTCAGCCGAAACCTGCACCGAAATCGGAAAAAAAGGATCCGAAGCCTGAATCTAAAAAAGAAGAGAAAGTCGAGACTAAGCCGAAGCCTGACGGAAAGGCTAATTCGCTGAAGCCCAAGGATGAACCTAAGAAATCCGAGAAGCCTAAGAAAGACGAGAAGCCGAAAGAGGAGAAGAAGAAAGCCTCTTCGCTTGACGAGCTTCTTGCAGGCGACGTTATGGAAAAAATCAAGCGTGACGCCCGTGCCGAAGAGAGCAAGGAAGGGGCCAAGGACGGAGTCGATGACGGAGATGTCACAGATCCTGCGCTTGCACTCAAGGCAAATATGTATGCGCGTCAGGTCAGCAAAAAAATCAAGGAAAACTGGAATATTCCGAGCATAATTTCCGCTGACGAGCGTAAAAAACTGATGACAAAAGTCTATTTCAAAATAACTTTCAGCGGTGAAGTTTATGATATAAAAGTCAGATCTTCATCGGGAAATTCAGTCTATGACAGTTCGGTGATCGAAGCCGTTAAAAAAACGGGAAGGCTTCCTTTGCCTGACGATAAAAATTTGAAGAAACTTATATTAAAGGAGGGTTTTGAATGTCCGTTCACTTCAGATTGATCACCCTTGTCGCGGTGATTTTTGCTTGTTTTGATCTTTTTGCCCAGCTTCAGGTCGAGGTAAAAGACGGTGCTGTTGCCGAGTACAACATGGCTGTTTCCCCGTTGCATGTTCTTGACGGTGCGGATGTCGCCCATGCTTCGGAAATTTCTTCCGCTATAGAAAGAGTGCTTGATATTACGGGATATTTTAAGATCCTCGACAAAAAGTCGTTTTTGGAAAAACCTGAAACCGCATTTAACGCGGTCAACTTCAAATCGTGGCTTGATGTCGGTGCGAACGGCCTTATCAAAGGAACTTTGAAGGGCAAGGACGATGTCGAGCTTGAGCTTGCGTTCTTTGATGTCGCGAAAGGAAAAGAGGTCGTCAAGAAAAAATACTCTTCGAAAGCCTCGCTGGCTAAAAAGTCGGCTTACCGCTTTGCTGCGGAAGTTATCAAGCTTCTTACCGGCGAAGAAAAGAAAGGTGAGAAATACAGCCTTGTCGTTACGAATTTCGACGGCAGCGGCAGAAAAGAGCTTTATTCCACGTCAAAAACGATCCTTCTTCCCGAATGGTCGGCTGACGGAAGCAAAATTTTCTTCACGAGCCATGAAAAGAACAATCCTAACCTTTATTCCTACGATCTCAAAACATCGCAGATAAAGACTGTTTCGGCTTATGAAGGGCTCAATGTTTCGGCAAGCGCTTATCCCGACAACAAAACGATAGCTCTCTGCCTTTCGAAGGACGGAAACTCGGAAATCTACTCGCTCGATACGACAAATAACGAGCTCAAGAGACTCACTGTCAATGCCGAGACCGATACAGCTCCTAGCGTAAGCTCCGACGGCAAGGAAATAGTTTTTGTTTCCAGCAGATCGGGCAACCCGCAGGTTTACAGAATGTCTCTCACTGATCTCAACAAGGTTGAAAGACTTACCGAGCAGGGAAACTACAATCAGGATCCCGAATACAGCCCGGACGGCAAGAAAGTGGCTTTCAGCGGCCGCGACGAGAAGTATCAGTTCGATATTTTCATCATCGACCTGGCTTCGAGACAGATCAGCAGGATCACGCAGAATCAGGGGAAGAACGAGTCTCCGACATTCTCGCCTGACAGCAAAGTGATCGGGTTCTCTTCCAACAGGAGCGGAAAAAGCAAACTTTTCCTTTCCAACATAAGCGGAACGAAGCAGATCGCAGTTTATTCTGGCGAAGGCGAAGTTCTTATGCCTTCGTGGTCACCTGCGGAAAATAATTAAGAGAGGTGCGATATGAAACAGATTTTCAATTTTTGTGCAGTTGCGGTTTTCGTTTTTATAGTGCTTTGCTCATGTGCGGCCAATCCTCCCAAGGATGAAAGGGAACTTGCAGAGAAGGCTTTTGCAGACGCTGAGGCGGGCAAGGACTGCGACAGGGAGAACTATCTCGCAGCCGAAGAGCTTCTGAGACAGGCTCGTGAAGAGATCAACAACAAAAATTACGACAAGGCGAAGGAACTTTTCAACGCCGTCAAGGAGAAAAGCGACGCGATCGCTAAATATTACCGCGAGCATCCGGACGAGTGCATGACCGAAAAGGACAAAAAAGGAACCGGCGATGACGACGGAAACATCAAAGAAGAGGACACTACTTCATCCGACAACGCGGCCGAGCCCTCGCTTGACCCGAAAA
>CACZFE010000043.1 GCA_902780365.1 uncultured Spirochaetales bacterium | reverse complement strand
ATAACCGTTCCGGGAATAGCGATCATAAGACCCCAACCGGTGGTGTTCATAGCGATAGCGATACCGTTTGCAAGCATTGCCGATTTCTGCTCAGGAGCAGCGTGAGCAACTGCTTCGAATGCATCGATAAGTCCGAAAATCGTTCCAAGAAGTCCGAACATGGTAGCTGTACTCGAAATTGCGAAAATGCTGGGAAGGAGTTTCGAAACTTTCGGGGTTACTTCAAGAGTAGCCTCTTCCATTGCATTCTGGATTTCAAGCTCGCCTCTGTTAGCTCTGGAAAGACCAGCCTTCATAACTTTTGCAAGAGCTGCATCGCCTGCTGCGTCACAAAGTTTGATAGCTTTGTCAACATTGTTTGCCATAACAAGCTTCTGGATCTGTTTCATCAAATTTGCGCCGTTTGTGTTGAACTTTACAAGAAGAAAAATGCATTTGTAAATTGCAACACCGAGAACGTAAAGACCGCAAATAGCGATGAAGTGCATAAACGTTCCGCCTGAACGATAAAACTCAGCAAACCATTCCATAGTAAATCCTCCTAAAAAAATAAAAATAATATACTAGAAAGCATCGTCTACACAGACGGCTTTCTCCACCTCTTCCAAAAAGCTTACATCCAAATCCAAAGAACGGTACGAGAACTTGGCCCTTGACAGAAAGGTCATGACTTCAGGCTTTTGTATAGTTCCTTCGATCTGAATTTCTTCTATAACGATAGTTTTAGCTTCAACATTAAACGAAAAAAGCAACGAAGCAATAAGCGCAAAAACAAAAAACATCACAAATTTACCCTTTACAAGAACAAAGTTGTCGGGAATATATACAAACAATTTCTTTAAAGCAAATTTTTTGGCAAAAGCTTCGCCAAAAACTTGCAAATGGTTTATTTTACTAAGCATTTTTGCATTCATATTCCTTACTTTGCCTCTTTTTTCGCATCAGTCCCCTCTTCCGGCGCTGCCGGTGCCTGTTCCTGCGGCTTTGGTGCCAATTCCTCAAGTTTTGCCTTTGCCGAAAGACTGAGTTTGTCGTTTTCGTCTACGACCGGGAATTCCTCGAGATACTTGCTCCAAGCTTCCGCGGTGTTTGCCTCTTCAGCCTTTTTGAAAGCTGCTTCCTTGTTCTGCTGGAACAACTTTGCTTCCGCTTCCTGAGCCTGTTTTCTCTTTTCGGCTTTCGCTTTTGCAGCAAGCGCGAACTCAAGTTTCTTCTTCTCGGTATTTGCCTCTTTTATGTAACCGTCAACGAGTGCTTTCTGCTCCTTGAAGTTTTTGCTCTTCGCAATCAGTTTCAGATAATCATTGAAATATTTTACCGCAGTGTCAAAACGTGCAGGATTCTTGTCACCTGCGACATCTGCATCGAGGTGAAGCAGAGCCTTGTTGAAGATCACGCTGTTGCGGAGAGTCTCGGGAAGATCCTTGCGGGCTTCAAGTTCATCAATTACAACAGATGCGTTCTTATAATCCTCAAGACCTTTGTAAGCCAGCGCGAGATTCAGTTTCGCAGACCAGAAATCGTCCTTGATTTTCAAAGCAGCCTCAAGCTGATCCTTAGCCGTGGAGTAATCCTCGATCTTCATAGCCAGGACAGCCAGTATGTTTCTGACTTCGGGCTGATCAGGATTTGCTTTCAGCGATTTCATAAGATGTGTCGTAGCTCCTTTCGAATCGCCGGTTCTGTAAAGAAGGAAACCGTAAAGTCTCTGAAGTCTGAAGTTGTCGGGATCCCATTTTTCAGCAGTTTCAAGAGCAGATTCGGCGAGTTCGTACATCTTTTTGTTGAAATATGACGTCGCGAGAGAAATAACAGCTTCGGAGTTCTGTTCGTCCTCCTTCAGAACCATCTTCGCATACTTTTCCGCCTCTTCCGAGCGGCCCAGCTGAAGATTGAGCCATGCGATGAAATTATATTTTTCAACCACATCGGCGTTTTTTTCTGCAAGCTGCATGAGCGACTGTTCTTTTTCTTTTATCTGAGCCGGCATGTAGAGCAGAGCAAGATTGTAGAGCGGTTTCGTGAAACTGTTATCGGCAAGATAAGCCTTTTCGTACCACGAAGCGGCTTCAGCCTTGTTTTTCATACGATCGAAGCATACCGCAACGTTGAAAGCGACCTGCGCGTTCTTCTGATCTTTCTCGAAAGCGGCCTGCCAGAATTTGATGGCTTTTTCACATCCGCCGTTGGAATATGCACGAAGCCCTTCATCAAAGTCTGCAGCAGCAGGTCCGACATATTTTCCGCCGTCGTAATTCGGATCTTTTTCCTGCACTGCCTCAGCCGTTCCGCCGTTTCCGGCAGCACCTTTTGAGGAAGCACCCTGCTGTTTTTCAGCACTTTCCGATGCAGTTCCGGCCTGTTCGGAACCTGCTTTTACGGAACTTCCCTCAGGCTTTTCCGAATCAGAAGAAGAAGCAGTTGACGCCGTTCCGCACGAAATAAAAGAGATCAGTGCAAGTAATATGAAAATTTTATTCAGCTTTTTCATCTTTCACCTCTTTAGGCTTTTCATTCTTCTGCTCTGAAGATCCTTCTGCGGCAGCTCCGAGACCCGCCTTTTTGTAAACTTTCTTTTCCGCCTTATCAAGCGAGACAACCGGTGCGAAACCTGAATCGACAGCGTTTTCCTCGGCGAATATCGGCGTTTTGCCGACTTTGTATTCCGCCGGGCGCATAACCGCGAGTTTTTCGGTGATAAGTTGTGTCCACTTGTTGAAGACCTTGAGCTCACGAGCCTTTTCCAATGCTTTCGAATAGTAGGTCACAGCCTGTTCCTCGATAGGCTCGGCCTGCTGTTTGAGCATGTCTGCGTAGATCTCCTCCTCTTCCTCGGTAAGTCCAGCCGGCGGCTCCGCGTCGAACAGAGCGTCGGAGAAACTCTGGTAAAGGAAACCGATCCTGTACATTCCGGCCATCATCCACTCGTAAACCTGGAATTTCAGAACTTCGTTGTATTTGCCTTCAAGCTCCTTCATAGCGGCAAGTTTTTTCTTGAGGTTTTCCTCGAGCTGCTTGTCGTTTTTGCCGAGGATCTTGATTTTCAGATAAGCGTCGAAATCGTCCTCGAGAAGTTTGAACTTCGCCTCGGCCGCATAAAGCATAGACTCGTCTGTCGTGACTTTTTTTGCAGCGATGTAGGAAAGGATTTTCTCGTATGAAGCCTTTGCCATCTTCTTGTTGTTCAGTTTTTCCTCGTAGATCTTCGCGATCTGATAACGCGCCCTTGCCACAAGGTGGGTGACCGAAAGGTCGTTTTCGAAAGCAGAAATGAAACTTTCGTAATTTTTGATAGTCTCTTTCCAGTCCTCTGCCTTCTGATACATCCTGCCGACATCGTAAAGAGCTTCCTTGCCCTCGGGTTTGGACTTCTCCTCGTTGTAGTAAAGCCTGTAGTATCTCGCCGCGTCTTTGTATTTCTGGAGTTTTTCCAGAAGGAACGCCGCGTTGAAGACTGCGTTCGATTTTTCCTTGTAATTCGGATATTTGTCGTAAAGCTGCTTGTAAGCGTTGACCGCCTTTTCGTGGTCGTAGCTCATTTCAGCGTTGTAAGCAACCAGATAAAGCGACTGCGGAGCAAGTTCCGAATTCGGATATTCGGTGTAGATTCTTTCGTGCAGACGAAGAGCCGATTCGAACATCGTCGCTCTCGAATAGTTTACAGCCGCGTTGTACATAGCCTTGTCGGCGTCTTTGTTGCCCGGATTCTCCTCGACCATTCTCAGATATTCCTCGGCAGCCTCGACATGTTTGCCCTCTTCCTCAAGCTGCTGAGCGTGCTTGAAAAGAGCACCTGCACGGTAGGTCGCGAACTCGTCCCTTGCCTTTTTGTCGGTTTTCGCTTTAGTCGCGAGCCTTTCAGCAAAGACTTTCGACCACTTCGCGACATTGACCCAGTCTTTTTTAGCCGTGTAGTAAGCAATTATGTCTTTCGACGCGAGAACTGCCGGCTGACTCTCCGGGAATTCGCTTATGATGCGGAGATAGCGCGGCTCGGCGTCGCTGTAAAGATCGTGGTCGTAGTAGATCCTCGCGACATTGTAAGCAACGACCGGCTTGTCCTCGACCTCTTTCGCGAGTTTCAAGTACATATCGCTCGAGAAAACAAGTTTCTGCTCAAGCTCGCTGAGAGGTTTGCCCGCTTTTTCCGATGCCGGAATGTTCTTTTCGTCGGAACCTTCCCAGATGCTGTTGTAGCAGTAGAAAACCTGGAATGCGGCGTCGTCCCTGTATTTATCCTGGTTTTTGTCGTCTCTGACACGCTCGTAGACAACGACAGCAGCCTTGATGTCGCCGGCATAGAACAAAGCGTCTGCCAGACTGTAGGTTATGTCGTAAGTTTCCGATGTGTACGGGAAATCCTTAAGGTAAGCCGCATAAAAATCGGCAGCCTTGCGGTATTCTGCGGTCGCGTTGTCGGTCTCGCCGTTTTCCTTGAACACCTGAGCCTGTTTGTGATGGAACACAGCCGTGTCAAGAAGGGCAATCTTCGCAAGTTCCGCAGCCGCACGGACTGCAGCGGGATTTCCGCGGTTGATGCGGGCCCATTCGCTTGAAGAGTTGTATTTCGCCGCAAAGATCTCTGTCTCAGCCGCAGCCTTGTCGAATTCACGCGCCTTGTTGCAGAGCTGGATAAGCGAATTGTGGATCATCGGCGTATTCTCGTAGTAAGGATAACGTCCGATTATGTAGCGGTAAACCTTTTCGGCTTCCGCATATTTGTTGTTTTCGTCGAAATATCCGCCCAGCTGCTCAAAAACATCGATCTCAAACGATGCAGCCTTGATTTTCGAGAAGTAGGCGATCGCCTTGTCCGCGCTTCCCCACTCGTCGTCGGCGAAACTGATCGCGATATACTGGATCGCCTCTTTTCTGAGGTTCTGCCCTTTGTCAATGCCCTGAGCCTTCATCTCGTCGGAATAGAAAAGAAGCTGCGTGAAAGTCTTGACAGCCTCTTCAAGACGGGACTGTCTGTAATATGTCCACGCCAGTTTGTAGAGAATCTGGTCGTAGAAGTTGCTTTCGTGGTATTTTTTGCCTTCCAGATACTGGTTTTCGGCTTTTTTAAGGTCGTTTTCGGCGAAATAGTAGTCACCCAGACGAAGCCTGAGCTCAACGTAATTTTCACCGGCGAGCCCTTTTTCAAGCAGGGTCAGCCATACTTTGACAGCTTTGTCGCCCTGACCGGATTCGGAATAGCAGTAACCGAGCAGATAATATACCGAACCGATGTATTCAAAATCGGGAAAACGGCGTATCATCTCGGTGTAGAGCTTTATCGAATCGGAAAAATCGATCTCGGGAAGTTCCGGCTCGACACTGATTTCGTGGTTGTCAAATTTTTCGAGTTCAGCCTCATATCCGGCAGTTTTCTCGTTGTAGACTATCATCGAGCGCTCGTAGTAAAGCTCTGCCAGCCTGTACATCGCGTTCGGAGTATATTTCGGATTGTCGGGATACTTTCTGACGAATTCCTCGAAAAGAACTATCGCATCCTTTCTGGCCTGGGCCTCCATGAGTTCCTGCTCGGATATAGCGTCCGAATACTTCGAATCGACAAATTTCCTTTTTTCAGCCACTTCCCTGAGGACAAGCTGATTGAATTCCTTCTGGTATTCTCTGACACGCCCTTCGAAACGAACGACCTCCCTTGCAAAAGCCTCGCTGTTGAAAAGATCGCTGTCAACAATCACGTCATCCGGAGAAGTGACAGGTTTCTCCGTTTCGGCGTTCTGTGCTTCAGCAGGCTTTTCATCCGCAGAAACAGGCAGAGCCGCCAGCAACGCAAATAGAAAAATCAGAAAATATCTCATTGTTCACCGTCTAAATTAAAGTGGAGTTGCTGTAATTCCTTTGCTTTCTGAGTTTTGAGACGCATGATTTCGGAAGAAGCATCCTCCTTCTTTTCCCACACGACATCTATGATTCCCAAATCGCCCTGAAGCACAAGGTCTGCAAAAATATTGCGGGCAGTATTCATATTCGAATAGAGAGCAAGGACCGCCATTTCCTCAACTTCGCGTTTTGCCCTGAGAAGTTCACTTCTGTAGCCGTCGACTGTACGTCTTTCCTGCTCGTATGAAGCGCTGACACCTGCAATAATGCCTTTCATGGCATCGTTCAGCCTGTCCATGAAATCAGCAAGTTTTGCATCGATCCTGTCTGCCTCACGGATAAGAGAGGCTATGTCTGAGCCTCCGACCATCGAGTACTGGCGTGCTACTATGCCGTTAAACGAATCCCTTATCGCATTTTCGGCTTCGATCAGAGTTCCGCCGAAAACGAGCCCGTTTTTCTCGTCATCTATCTCTAACTGGCAGGACTCGCTTTCAGCCGTGAGACCGTTGAACCTTTCACGTTCCTGACCGATCCTGTCGAAAACTTCCTTTTCGTTTTCCTTAGCGACATTCCTTTCTTCGGAATAGGAGGCGATCAGAAGATCGAGCCTTTCCGAGAGATTGTCAAGTTCCATCGAAACGATATGCATTTTCTCGTCAAGCTTAACAACTTTGTCGCCGTATTCCTCAGCACGTTCCCTGATTCTTTCCGGTGCAACCGAATAAGTATCCGTTACATCAAGAAGGGTGCGTTTTTCGGAATCAAGCTTTTCGAACTCGTCCCGGCGGTCGTCGGAAAGATTTCCGTCAGCCTTTCCCATGACAAGCGAATTCTTTATAACCGCAACTCTGTTTCTCAGCGACATGACGCTTTTTACAGCAGCCTTGAGCGGCGGGAAAAGAGAAGCTGCGTTTTTGTTGTTGGATATCGCGACTATCTTTTTCTCAAGCTCGTCGATACGTTTAAGCTCCTCTTCCAGTTCAATGATCGTATCGTTCAGAACAAGTGTCTCAGAAAATTTTCTGCTGTCCTCCAGCACTGTTCTGACCGCCGGAGAGTAAGGAAGAAGAAAATCGGAAACCTTTCCGGCCTTTCCGCTTGCAAGAAAAGCCTTTCCGTCAATAGAGAAAAGCTCATCCTGATATTTGCTGTATCTTGAAACGATGGAATTGAAAAGCACAAGAGCTTCGCCGTATCTTCCCATCTTTACAAGAAGCGTTCCTTCGAGAATCTGTGCCTGTGTGGCAATTTGCGAGTACGGAACGGCATTCTGCACAAGACGCAGAGTGTCGACAGCGTCCTCGAACTGATCGCGCTTTATGAAAGTCCAGCTCAGCTCGTAGTAAGCCTGAGGAAAAGAGCGCGAATCGAATGCCACCGGAACATAATGGGCTGAAGCAGTTTCCTGATCACCAAGTTCGAAAGCGATCCTTGCGACCGCAAGTTCAGCCAGTTCACGGATATTTGCGTAACTATGGTATCCGGCATTTTCCGGAAGTGCAATAATTTCTTCGTAGCAGGCGCGGGCATCGTCAAGTTTTTTGTCACGGAGCGCCATCACTCCGAGGAAATAACGTGCCTGCGGATAAAAAGCAGCCTCTTTCTTCATCGAAGAGAAAAGTTTTACGGCCTCATCCGCCTTTCCGTCGAAGAAAAACGACTTTGCAGCATAATAAAGAAGTTCCGGATCTTCGGAAGCATCGTTCCCGTCTTTTACAAACTGGTCGTAATACTTCTCTGCAGCAGCGTATTCACCAAGAGAATAGCTCATGAATATCAGCCTTTTCAGAGCGTTAATCCTGAGCCTGCTGTCACCGGAAGAAAGCACCGCCTCATAATAACGGGCAGCCGAAACATAATTTTTCTGCATGAAAAGCGATTCGCCGAGCTTATATGAAGCCTCCGGCTTTACGGCATCACTATCTGAAACTGACTCTGTCACCGAATAGAAAATCCCGGCAGCAGTCGCATAATCGCCTTTTTCGAAAAAGAAATCGCCTTTTTTCATCTTTTCCGAGAGCGGCAGCCTGTAGTCAGTATCGGAAATATTAAGCGAAAGATATCTTTTCAAGTTGTTCTCAAATTCGGCATCGATCTCTCTCAGAGACGCTCCGGCGCGCCCGATGCCGTCATCCCCGCCGGATTCCTGCGAGCCGGCAGCCGCAGCAGGGAAGCAGAGCAACAACAGAAAAAGAACTTTAAGCCCTTTGATCATAACTATTCCTCTTGAGCTGAATCCCTGTTTTCAAACGTGTTTTTATTGACCGAGAACGAAACTCCGATCCTGTTGTCGAAGTTGTGCATATTTCCTTTATCCACTGCCGCGACTTCTACTTCCACGATATCGCCTTCTTCAAGCGTGAAAGAGTGATCAGCCGAAATTTTTACCGAATAATCTTTCATGTAAGAGAAGAAACCGTAGCCTCTGCCGGTGAAAACATAGTAAACAGAAACACGGTGAGGACCCGGAACAACCGCTGAATCATAAACCTGAAGTTCCTTTTCCTCGAGTTCCTCAGGCAGATCGACCTTCTTGAAGACAGGCTTGTCATCAAAATAGTAAACTGCGGAAACAAGTCTGAAAAGCGAACCGGTATCGTTCTTGTGGATTATCGTGACAGTCGAACCGCCGACGGTTCCGCCGAGAACAGTTTCCTGCAAAATAGCAAGTCTCTGTTTGGATTTGAATATCTTGTCTTTCAAAGAATCAATTTTTTCCTCAAGAGCCCTGAGTTTAAGATTGTATCCCTGCTCGTCTTCACTTTCCTTCGTAGTTTTCGCCGGTTCTTTGGCAGCTTCCTGAACTTTCGGTTCTTCAGCGGCCGGTTTTGCAGCCGGTTCAGCTTCAGCAGGTGTTTCTACAGCCGGTTCAGCTTCAGCAGGTGTTTCTACAGCCGGTTTAGTCTCGGCCGGAGCAGCTTCAGCAGGTGTTTCTACAGCCGGTTTAGTCTCGGCCGGAGCAGCTTCAGGAGCTTTTTCCTCAGTTGTTTCAGCCTGTTTGTTTTGTTCCTGAGAAGGAGTCTGCGGCTCCTCAGCCCCCAAAAATGAGAAAAACATAAAAAACGCAATCGTCAAAAAAACTTTCATTTCAAACTCCGCAAAAAAAATCCAGTTACCTATAATAGGCAATAATCAAAAAAAGGCAAACTTTACAAAAAAATAAACTCAAATATGGAACACATTGTCAACATTACACCCTAAAAACAGCCCAGCCGTAGCCTTGAACGAATTCGGGTCGTCTGTGACAAAAAATCTGTCCCCCTCAATATTTCCGCCACAATTTGTCATACCGTTTTCAAGCAAAACTGCCGCAAGTTTCCGCGCAGTGTAAAAAGCCGTATCGAGAATCTCGACTCTGCCGCCGAAATAATCGGAAATAACATTCCTCAGCATCGGATAGTGCGTACAGCCGAGCACAAGAGCATCAGGCGGATTTTTCCTCATTTCCGAAAGATACATATCGATCGCCATTTCGGTAATTTTACCTTCGAAAAGCCCTTCTTCCACCAGGTGAACGAAAAGCGGGCACGCCTTGGCCGAGATATCGAGATCTTTGTTACCGCGCATCAGAGCCTTCTGGTAAGCACCTGACAAAATGGTCGTATTAGTTCCGATGACCCCTATCCGTTTCAGCTCGGGCCGGGTCAGAAGATACTCGACCACAGGCTCTATAACACCTATGATTTCAAGATTGGGAAAGCGCTCCTGCAGAAAAGAAACTGCCGCCGCCGAAGCAGTATTGCATGCGACAACAACAGCTTTTACCCCGAGAGCAGTCAGCAGATTGACGTTGGCAAGCGAATAGTGCTTTACCACATCAACCGATTTACTGCCGTAAGGAACCCTTGCGGTATCACCCAAATAGAAAACACTTTCATCAGGCAGAGCCTTTTTTACTTCCGCAAAAACAGTAAGACCGCCGACACCGCTGTCAAAGATACCTACAGGATTTTTGTTGAGAGAAAACACCGCAACTTAGAGATTAAAAGAATGTATACTTCATAAAAGGAGTAAAAATGATGTTCATACCGTCGAAATCAACAATGTAGTTGAACTCAACCGAAGCACCTACCGAGAAATGACGAGCAAAAGTATAACGTTCGAAAATCAGACCGCCGCCGACAGCAATATTGCCGCTGTTGGTTTTGCCTTCAAGTGCGTCACTTCCCTTTTTATAAGTTTTTGCCAAAGCGTAGTAATCAAAGTTTACAAGAACACCGAACTCCCATCTCGGATCAATCATCCATGTAACATCGAAATCAAGACCGACTGTGAGAGGGTTATAATCCTCGACCCACGGAGAATCCTTGTGCTCCTGATCAAGGTCAGCATCATTTTCTTTAGCATTGAACTGAAGCATACCGACAGAAAGCGCGATTCCGATGTTTACTTTATCCTGAACAGGAATATCATAACCAAAATTAAGCCTCAAAGTCGAACCGATAGGACTTCCGGCATTGTCTCCGCCTGCTTTGCCGACAAAACCTACCAAGCCGCCGGAGAACTGGAGGTGAAGACCTCTGAGGATCGGATCCAAATCATTGCCGGAAACATCGCCCGTAGCTTCTTCGGACTCAGCCAAAAGCGAAAAACTGACCAAAAGTGCCATAAGTAACACAAACAACTTTTTCATGTTTTTCCCCCTTAGCTTTCTGAATTCTTAAATACGAACGGGTAATTTACGATAACGATACCGCCGCCTTTAGGAGCAGGGAAACGAATCTTCTTGATCTGATCTGCGACACAACTTTCAACCGTTGCGTTACCCATCGTGGTTCTCTGCACTTTGGAACTGCTTACAGCACCTGTTGCAGAAATGATGAAGTTGATAACGATTCTTCCGAAAAGTTTCGGATCCTTA
>CACZFE010000042.1 GCA_902780365.1 uncultured Spirochaetales bacterium | reverse complement strand
CGGTCTCCAGCTCGGCGAGGAAGGCCTTGCCGGATTCGGTGAGCTCGTAGTACTTGCGCGGGGGACCGGAAACGGACTCCTGCCATTCGTATTGCAGGATGCCGTTGTTCTTCAGTCGCGAGAGAAGAGGGTAGAGGGTGCCCTCCACCACAATCATCTTCGCCTCCTTCAACTCGTTGATGATGTCGGATACGTATGCAGGCTTCTTGTTGATGATCAATAAGATGCAATACTCAAGATACCCTTTCCGCATCTGTGACTTCACGTTTTCCGCATTGATGTTCATCGTTCTTTTCTTTGAATTTGACGCGGCAAAGATACACTTTATTTAGTACCTTGCATCGCATAGTACTAAATAAAGTTATCAACACCTTCTGTTCATATATAAAAGCCATCCTTAAGCCGTCCCGGAGGGACAAAACGCGCGAAGCGCAGGTAACCCCACACAAGGCGAAGCCGCAGTGTGGGGATCTAAGCCGTCCCGGAGGGACAAAACGCGCGAAGCGCAGGTAACCCGTGTCAATCCTCTTTCCTCAAGAAATCGTCCAAATCCATCAAGTTGGAAGGGTTGACAATCTTGTCGAAGAGGGTTTCAGCGACTGGAAAATGCCGACAATCGACGAACTCAGAACACTGATCCAGAATTGTCCCGATACCGAACCTTACGGATTTTGCAAGATAAGCGACGATGCCGGAACTCTCTCCTACTATGATGATCTCGATATGTGGAGATGCGACTGTTACTGGAAAGACGAGTGGACGCAGCAGACAGGAAAAGACGAATTCGCTAATGACAACGGCGGATACTATAGCAAAATAGGTGATGATCAAAATGTTGCCCTCTGCTCTTCTTCTGTCAGTGATTACGGTGGAGATTTATGGGGTGTCGGTTTTGGCTTGGCTAACATAGGAATCACTTCTCTCAAGGAAGGTGCTACAATTCGTTGCGTGGGAAGTTATTCACGCCAGAAACAGTGCGAAGGACTTCCTGAAAATGCAAGCTGGAATGTTTTTTCAAGCATTCCTCAGACATGGAACGGTTCATCATGGCAGCCGGGGGATGCGGCTTCCTACAATGAAAAGCCGAGTGACACTGAATGCAGGTTTATATGCAATCCGGGATACAAATGGGACGGTTCGAAATGCGCTTTGCATGATCTTAAAGAGATTTCCGAATGCAGCCATGAAAGCCCTACCCCGTGCTATGATTCCGCAAGCGGTCTTGTCTGGTCCACGAAGGCTCCTTATGAAATGTTGCACTATGACGCCGTTGATTACTGCGACAATCTTGTCGAAGGTGGTTACAGTGATTGGCATCTGCCGACAATCAGCGAACTGCGCACACTGATTCAAAACTGTCGTTGGACGGTTACGGGAGGGGACTGCAGGATTACAGATGATTGCCTTTCTTCAACAGCTTGCGAATACTCATACAGCCAATGTGGTAATGATTGCAACAGTACTGGCGGCAACGGGGGTATTTACGTTATATACAGCAGATTCGGCGATGAAGGAGATTTTTTATCTTCCTCTAAAGTGGCAGATTACCCTGATGATGTGTGGGGTGTGAACTTTGATAAAGCTCAAATTCGAGCATTCGGTACAGACGAAGTCTATCACAAAGCCAGTGTCCGCTGCGTGAAAAAAGTGAATGTTCCATGTACCGGACTTCCTGAAAATGCGGTCTGGAACAGCGTTTCAAGCATATTGCAGACATGCGACGAGACATCGTGCCAGCCAAGCACAGCCGGAGTCTATAACGAAACTCCGAGCAAAACCGAATGCAGATTCAAATGCTATCCCGGTTATATGTGGAACGATTCAAAATGCACTTTGAAAAACCCTGAAGCTCTTTCTGAGTGCAGTCCTGAGAGCCCTCTTCCGTGCAGGGATTCATCAAGCGGTCTTGTCTGGTCTGCTAACCTTCCGGAATTGATGAGTTTTGAGGAAGCGTTTGATTACTGCGATAATCTTGTCGAAGGAGTAATCAGCGACTGGCGTCTGCCGACAATCGGCGAGCTCAGGACGTTGATTGTGAACTGCCCCGCATCTGAGCCCGGCGGAGAATGCGGTGTAACGGATGACTGCCTTTCGAGAGACGAGTGCTGGATATTAAGAAATTGCAAATGCCGTTCTGGTGAAGCAGCTTACAGTAAGTTTTATAGTAAATCTGTTAGTGAAGCTATTTCGTCTGCTTCAAAAACCGGTAAAATCGAATCTGGTTTTGAAAATGTATGGTGTATTGACTTCAAGGATGCCAGAATCACATCATGTTCGCTGGAATATGAACAGAATTTCCGCTGCGTGAGGTAGATAAATGAGAAAAATTGCGATTTGTATTTTGGCAGTTCCGGCTCTGTTTGTTCTGATGGTCAGTTGCGGAGGTAATTCTGGTTCGGGCAGAAAGCAGGGTGAAATTTACGGCGAATGTTTTAAAGACAACACCTGCAACGAAGGACTGGTCTGCGACACGGAGCATAACACCTGTGTCAGAGATGAAGATGTTTCCGATGATGCCGAGCCGGACGATGATGAGGATTATGATGCCGAAGATAATTCAGAAGATGTCGATTCGGAAAATGTTGATGAACCTGAAGAAGATGACGCGATATATGAAGAAACTTTGCCTGAGGATGTCAGCTGCTGGGAGTACAGATGCAAGGACGGGAAAAGCTATTGCGGATATAAAGAAAATAACAAAATCAACGGTGAAATTAAATGGGCGAAAATTGAAAACTGCGCTTTTTCAGAATGTATAGCTTCCACCGGAAAATGCGGCTGCGACTCTTCAGAAGACGGGAAAATACACTGTGAAAACAAAAATCTCCGCATTTGTTCTAACGGCAGGTGGCAAGTCAGGGAAAAATGCAAAGCCGGCTGTGATTCCGCAACAGACGGCTGCAAACCTTGGGAGGATCCGGACAGCGGTTTGATATGGTCAGTGGAATCCAATGCCATGATTTGGCAGGATGCTGCCGGTTATTGCGATAAACTTACAGAAGGTGGTTACAGCGACTGGAGACTGCCATCCATCAGCGAAGCCCGTACGCTGATACAATTTTGCCACGGCACAAGGACTGGGGACCGGTGCGGTGTGACGGACAGCTGTCTTTCTCCGGATTGTCTGGATTACAACTGCGATTTATGTGAACCTCAAAGTGACGGTTTTTACAGCAAAATGGACAATGATCATACGAACTGGAACTTGTTATGGTCTGCTTCAGAAGTTTCAGGCAGCGCAATTCTGGCATGGGGTATTGAACTTTACACCGGTAGCGTTGCAGCAAGAGTAAAGAATGAATACGGTGTTGCCCGCTGCGTCAGGGGCGATAATCACCGACAGTTGTGTGAAGGGCTGCCTGAACACGCATTCTGGAACAGTGCTTCCAACATATTCTCGACTTGGGACGGCTCATCCTGGCAGCCTTCACTGACCGGTGTTTACAACGAAACTTCAAGTGAAAAAGAGTGCAGATTCAAGTGTATTCCGGGATACAAGTGGGACGGATATAAATGCATATCAAGCGATGATCTGCCGGAATGCAGTCCTGCAAGTCCGACTCCGTGCAAGGATTACTCCAGCGGGCTTGTCTGGTCTTCAAAATCTTCTGAAAAAACTAATTGGGGAGATGCTGTCGATTATTGTTTCAGACATTCGGAAAACGTAGGTAAGGTGTGGTTTATACCTACGATCGACGAACTAAGGACGCTTGTCAAAAAATGTTCTAAAGCGGAATATGGAGGAATATGCGCGATAAGCGGGGAAAACGATTTTCTTTCTATTTATGATGTCGGAGAGCGGGAAACCTGTTTTTGCTATGAAAAGGGCTCCGAATCCAGCGAATACAACAAATTCGGAGATTCCGGTTTGTTCTGGTCATCTTCCGTACGTTCGGATAATCCGGACTATGCATGGGGTGTTTTCACCGGTTATATTTCATACGCTGGCGGCGGATATGGTGTCGAAATCATGAATTCAGTCAAAACCTATGATCGCGGTAATGTCCGCTGTGTCGCGAGATAGATTGACTTGTCTGATATAACTTGTAAAATCCGCCGGTTTTTGTTTTGAGGCGCTTATGCTTGTTTATCCTTTCAGAGTTCTTGACGAAGAATACGAATATTTGATGAAAAAACTTGAGGTCTCGGAGTGCGGCTCTTTGATAATGCGCGGCCGTTTTGCTCTGGAATCCTTCGTAGTTTCGGATATTTCTACTCCGGCGGCCAATGTCGTGAAGCAGCAGGTCCTTGCTTTGGACGGCGAGGCTGCGGTCCCGGCGCACGCTGTAAACTGCTCGAAACCGAAAAGTGATTTCGTTTTTTCACTCAGAAGCGACAAAATCCCTGAATTTGTTTCACGCATGAAAGCTCAATGCTGGAAACTGCCTCAAGTTGCTGATTTTGTTGAAAAATTTGTTGTATCGCAAAAACCGTGGTTTTCTTTTTCCCATCCCGGGATCGACACGACGCGGCCGAATATCATGGGGATCCTCAATGTTACTCCGGACTCTTTTTCGGACGGCGGAAGCTGGACGGATATCGATGCCGCTTTGAAACATGTTTCCGGAATGCTTGAAAACGGTGCCGATATAATCGATGTCGGCGGCGAATCTACGCGCCCGGGAAGTGATCCGGTCGATGCCGAAACCGAGAAAAAGCGCGTCGTTCCTGTAATCAGCGAGATAAAAAAGCAGTTTCCTAAGGCTGTGATTTCAATCGATACGGTGAAAAGTTCTGTCGCTGACGCTGCGATAAACGCAGGTGCCGAAATAGTGAACGATGTGAGCGGACTCACTTTTGATGCGGAAATGGCTTCAGTCTGCGCCGGTGCGGGGAAGCCTGTTGTGATCGGCCATATCAAAGGAATGCCTAAAGATATGCAGGAAAATCCGGTCTATGAAAATCTGTTCGGCGAAATGCTCGATTTTTTCAATAGATCGAAGGAACTGCTGCTTTCAAAAGGTCTCAGTGAAAGCAAAATAATAATCGATCCGGGGATCGGTTTCGGCAAAACTCTTGAGCATAATCTGGCGATAACGAAACATCTGGAAGTCTTCTTCTCATGCCTTGATCCTGTCGCGGTCGGGTTCAGCCGCAAAAGCATGATCGGAGCAATTTGCGGGAGAAAAGATCCGCTTGAAAGGCTTGCCGGAACAGTCACGCTTGACACAATCGCTTTGGAAAAGGGTGCCGCAATCATAAGAGTCCACGATGTCAAAGAGGCAAAAGATACTTTGGAAATATTCAACGCTTTAAAGGAGCCGTCATGTTAACTTTTTCGGAATTTCTGCTGGCTGTCGCGGGAAGCGATTCTGTTCCGCTTTTCATATTCAAGGCGGCAGTCGATTTCTGCTGTATTTATTTCATTTTTTATCTCTTTTTTGTCGAGATCAAAGACAGCAAGTCGATCAGGGTAACGGCGGGTTTCGCCCTTCTCGCCCTTTTCTACATTTTTGCGCGGATCTTGGATCTTACCGGTATTACATGGTTTCTCGGAAAATTCTTTTTCTACGCTCCGGTGCTGATAATCGTAGTTTTCCGTAATGAAATCAAGAATATGCTTGCTTCGATGAGCATTCTGAACGTCACCATGAAGCAGGAGGACTCTTCAGGTGAAGAGGACGTTATAAGCCACATCGCGAACGCCATGGACTATCTTGCTTCGGTACGTGAGGGTGCTCTTGTCGTAATAATGCCTTCAGAAGACGCTAAAATAGGAGCGATAGCTGAAGGAACTGAGATTGATTCTCTCATCACGAGAGAGCTTCTTCTTACGATTTTCAAGAAGAATTCACCTCTTCACGACGGTGCAGTGATCATAAAGAACAGAAGGATTTCAAGAGCTTCGGTATTCTTCTCGCTCAGTACGAATCCCGATATCGACCCGAACTTCGGAACAAGGCACCGCGCCGCTTACGGTATCAGCGAGAAAGTCCCTGACGCGCTTGTCATCGTAGTCAGTGAGGAGAGAGGCGAAATTTCGCTTCTTCACGGCGGAAGGATCACGCGTGACCTCAGCAAGGACGCACTCAAACAGCAGCTCGCAAACAGACTTTAGGAGACTCACATGAATATAATGAAATCGAAACAGGGATTTATAATCCGGAATTTGCGTGAAAAGGCGATCGCTGCGGCATGTGCGGTCTTTGTTCTGTTTCTTGCGTTCTGCTTCAAACCGATTACCAGAGCCTACTCTGTAAAGGTTGACACTAAGATCGCGCCAGATCAGATAATTGTCTCGGATGTAACTGACCATGTCGAAGTCAAGGTCAGCGGCAATTTCTTCGAACTCAGGAGAATAAAGAGCGAAGACCTGGTGATAAATTTTGATCTTTCTTCCGAAAATGCCGGCGAAATAAACAGGACTCTTGATGAAAGCTTTCTTTCTTCATCTTTTTCTGCACTCGATATAAAAAGCATTCTGCCCCAGACGCTGACTTTCATAACAGAAGAGAAAAAGACGGAACCTGTAGAGACGTTGCCTGAAACGTCTCCTGAAACGTCTCCTGAACAAAAACCTGCGGAGATATCCCCTGAACAAAAACCTGCAGAAACGTTGCCTGAAACGTCTCTGGAACAAAAAGTGCCGGCAGCCGAGGAAAAAAATGACTAAAGACCCTTGTGTGATCTGGTTTACCGGGCTTTCCGGCGCGGGGAAGACGACTCTTGCCGAAAAACTTGTCAGCTATCTCAGAAATTCAGGTGTAAAGTGCGAACTTCTTGACGGCGACACTGTGAGAAACATTTTCCCTCAGACAGGATTTTCCAAAAAAGACCGCGACGAGCACGTCAAACGGATGGGTTTTCTCGCTTCGATGCTTGAACGGAACGGAGTGACGGTTGTCGCATCCTTCATTTCGCCTTACCGCGAATCACGTGACTTCGTAAGGGGAATGTGCAGAAATTTTGTCGAGGTCTATGTCTCGACTTCGCTTGAAACATGCGAGAAACGCGATGTCAAAGGGCTTTACAAAAAGGCGAGAAAAGGGGAGATCACCTCTTTCACCGGAATCGACGATCCTTACGAACCGCCGGTTCAACCTGAAATCACGATAAAAACCGACAACGAAACGGTTGAGGAATCGTTTGAAAAACTGGTCGGGTATCTTGACAAAACCGCGACTCAATAATAAGAAGTGCCGTTTTCTGTTTATTAACTTTTAAATTTTAGGGGGAATCCATGGTAACAGTAAGACCTTTCAAGGCGATCAGACCGCGTGACGAAATCGCTTCCAAAGTAGCGGCTTATCCTTATGACGTTCTCAACTCGGAAGAGGCAAGAGAACTTGCAAAAGACAACCCGATCTCTTTTCTTCACATCAACAAACCCGAAATCGACCTTCCGAAAGGAACCGATCTCTATGACGACAGCGTTTATGCAAAAGGAAAAGAGAATTTCCAGAAAATGATGAAGGAAGGCGTTCTCGTTCAGGACAAGGAACCGCACCTTTACATCTACCGTCAGGTCATGAACGGCCACGAACAGTACGGCATCGTAGGCTGCGCAAGCGCTGACGACTACAACAACGACCTCATCAAAAAGCACGAGCTCACCCGTAAGAAAAAAGAGGACGACAGGACACGCCACGTAATCGAACTCAACATCAACGCAGGCCCTGTTTTCCTTACCTACAGAGACAACAAACGCATCGACGAACTTGTTGCAGAAGTCGTAAAAAATACTCCGGAAGTCGATTTCACAGCTGACGACGGTATCCGCCACACAGTATGGGTGATCAAAGACAACAGGATCAACAACGAAATCACGGGAACGTTCTATAACGAAGTTCCGCTCCTCTACGTTGCTGACGGCCACCACAGAAGTGCAAGTGCCGCAAGAGCAAAGGCTGAGAGAATGAAAAACGATCCGCACTGGAACCCGGAAAAGGAATACAACTTCTTCCTCGCTGTTTTCTTCCCGGCTACACAGCTCAAGATCCTCGACTACAACAGAGTCCTTCTCACGATGAACGGCCTCACCAAAGAAGAATTCATGAAGAAAGTTCTCGAAAAGTTCGAGATCGTCCGCGAAGGCGAAGCAAGACCGAGATGCGCAAAGGAATTCGGCCTTTACATGGATAAAAAATGGATCACGATCAAAGCGAAAGACGGCACATTCCCGGCTGACGATCCGATCGAAAGCCTTGATGTCGCAATCCTTCAGAACAACCTTCTTGCTCCCATCCTTGGGATCGGCGATCCGAGAAGCGACGAGAAAATCGACTTTGTCGGCGGGATCAGAGGGACCGAAGAGCTCGAAAAGAGAGTTGACAGCGGCGAATGCACAATGGCGTTCAGCATGTTCCCGACCTCGATCGAACAGCTTATGAGCGTTGCAGACGCAGGCAGGATCATGCCGCCGAAATCGACATGGTTCGAACCGAAACTCAGAAGCGGACTTCTCGTTCACATTCTCGACTAATTCATAAACAGCTGATGTTTTTCAAGGCGGCGGGGAAACTCGCCGCCTTTTTTTATTCCGGCTGGCGGAAAGATTACAATGGGTGAAGCGTGAAATAGCTGACGCAGCGGAACATCAGATTGCCAATTTGGTTGATTAAAAAATCCTGCTTGACTTAAAAATTTTGCAGGGTAATATCTTTCGTTTATTTTGGATTTGGGGTCCTTTTTATTTTTTATTTTTGGAGGTTTTTAAGATGAAAAAGTTTTGGATGATTTCAATGCTTCTTATCGCAGCTCTTTTCGTAATCAGCTGCGGAGAAGGCGGAGACGATGAAGGCGGCGAAGGCGGCAACACTGCTTGCACCGAACAGGGCGCTTTCAGATGCAATGGCGACATGCTTCAGAAATGCGATCAGGAAGCATGGAAGAATTTTGAGAACTGCGAAGGCAAAACCTGCAACGCAGAAACAGGAAAATGCGAAGAAAAAGGCGGCAATGACAGCGGCGACACAACTCCGGATAACGGCGACACGACTCCGGATAACGGCGACACGACTCCGGATAACGGCGACACAGTTCCGCCGAGCGGAGACGCAATGCAGGCATGCGCTGATATTTATCAGTGCTTCGCTCAGTGCCAGGACAACGCATGTGCTCAGGCATGTGTAGACAACGGTGATCCGGCTGGTCAGGAACTTTTCATGACGATGTACAACTGCTGGTCAAACAACTGCGCAAGCGCAGAAGATTTCACATCATGTGCAAAAGAAAACTGCCTGAACGAAACAGAAGCATGCGGTCTTAGCTTCGGTGAGGAAGGCAACGCAGCTTATCCGGCTCCTTACGGACACCTTGATATCAACATCAACTCGACCTACATTCTTACAAACGAAACTCAGATCGACCAGAGCATGGTCAATATGTCCTACTTCGCAACCGGTACTTTCGGAACCAACGGCAGCACACAGCCGATGGGCGCTCAGGGTGCTTACTACTATGCAGCTCTTGATCAGAATGCAGTTCAGATTGCCCAGACTCCGTTTGCAAACAACGGTCAGACCACTTTGAATCCGGCTGTTTTCCTTGTAATCGGTGCTGACGTTGCTCCCGGTAACGTTACTGTAGGTTTGACTCAGGATGATGCTGCTCAGCTTTTTGTTGTTGATCTTAACGGCAACAACATCAGCTGCTACCACGCTTTTGGAGTCGGTACTTTGACCGTAAACACCATGAATGTAGCTGCAGGCGCTGCCGGCAATATCGCTATCGTAGGTTCTCAGATCGAAATCTACAGCACGGAAAATGCTCCGATGTACGGCGGAAACATCACAAGCCAGATGGGTCAAGGTTTCTTGGCATGCCCGGCTATGTAATCTGAATAGAGATTCGCTTTACAGCCCCTCTCCGGAGGGGCTTTTTTTTGCCCTTGAACTTTTGTGTCTGTGTGGAGTGTTCTTATAACGTTAATGTTATTCCGTTATAACGTTATTACGGTTCTTATTTTAAGATTGATTGAGCTAAATGAGGTCTATCGAGCAGCCGCCGTTGGATTTTGATTTGCCGGATTCTTCTTTCATGCAGTATTTCGAACAGCCGTCACCGTCCATTCTGTTGCCGTCGTCACATTCTTCGCCTGCATCAAGGAAGCCGTTGCCGCAGTTTTTCTTTTCTTCCGTGTCGGTGTCTGAAGTGTCGGTCGAATCGCCGGTGTCGGTATCTGTGTCTGAAGTGTCGGTTGAATCGCCAGTATCGGTTGTGTCTGTCGTATCAGTCGAGTCTGATGAGTCGGCTGTATCGGTCGTATCGGTCGTGTCTGCTGTATCTGAAGTATCGGTCGTATCAGTCGTGTCAGGATCGTCCGTATCGGTGTCATCGATCGGACCTGGATTTATGACTGTTCCGCCGCAAGTGACCTGCGAAACGTCCTTGCCTGCCATTTCAAGGGCTTTTTTAACCGCTTCGCATGCGTTGATCCTGCCGTAGCCGTAATAGTTGTTGAAGCCGTTGGTGTATTGTTTGTTGCCGACTTTATCGGAAGTTTCTACATAAAGTTCATAAACATCGTTTCTCGTGAGATCGCGGTTCGCCGCAAGGACAAGCCCTGTGATGCCGGCCGCAAGCGGACATGCGGAGGAAGTGCCTCCGAAATCGTGGGAATAGTCGCTGTATGTGCCTGTGAAAGCACTCTCTTTCCCGACACACTTGCTCGAAGAACATGTGAGTCCGTAGCTGCATTTGGTTCTCGAATTGCAGCTTCCGCCGAACATTCCGCTTGAACCTGTGTTGTATCCGTCTCTGGAAGTGTTGTCGACAGTCCAGATCCCGTCCATTGTGTCGTAGTAACCATCGCCGTCGTA
>CACZFE010000041.1:2554-22305 GCA_902780365.1 uncultured Spirochaetales bacterium | reverse complement strand
TTTTTCGAGAACGATTTCTACAGTTTTTGCCTCGTCTGAAAACGAAACTTCGTATTCCAGACCGAGAAACTCAGAAAGAATGACATCAAAGATGTATCTTCTTTCCTGCTCAAAAGAAGCCGGCGATTTTATAAAAATCTTCTTATCCAAAATCTACTCCGCAAAGTCATCCGGCGGCAGCTTGCTGTCTTTATCCGGGAGTGTTACATATTTTTTATAAAACATGCGTGCAACAAAGACCGCTTTCATCAACTTCCCGTGAAGAAGCGATTTCAGTATAAAACCGGGTTTCGTTCCGCGGCTGAACTCCCAGTTGAGCCGGCAGTCAACACAGAAAGGATCTCCGCAGTCAAGGAACGACGGATCTTTTTTCAGAATATCATATTCGGTTTTCAACGTACCGCGCATCGAAGTAAGCATAGAATCTGCGTTCCCTACTTTGCCCCGCGCAATAATGTCGCCGTTTTTTTCGTAGTAAGGAAGAAATTTGTTGAATGAAGCAGCGCATATTCCTGCCCAGTCGCGCCTGAAAAACGTCTTTCTGCCGTTTTTCATATAGTAAACACCGAGATACGGCCTGCTGTTTCTGAGTTTCAGCATTCCTATCGCGACATGAGTCGTTCCGACACCGGGAATCTGTTCGTCACTTCCGATTTTAAGGTTTTTTCCCCCTTTCAGAGCCATGATTCTTAAAATATCATAAGCATAGGATTCATCAGTGTGGTTTTCACAGAATTCTTTCGCATACTTACCGATAGCGGCAAATTTCTGCACAGGATGGCGGCTCCGCTCGACTTTCGGGTGTTTAAGCATTTCGTTGGCAAGAACTCCGCAGTATGAAAAAGAGTTGTCATCGGCCAAAGGCATCTTTTTCGCGACATACGGTTTATAAACTTTTATAAAAGAATCGGTCACTATCGTTCCTTCAGCGCCTACAGCCTCAAGAAGCGCTTCAATAAGAGCAGCAGCGCCGCCTTCGACCTTTCCCAGAGACCGCATCGAGCATTTTACGTTCAGAATATCGCCCTGCCTTACACCTAAATTTCTGAGATCACTGACAAGTCCGGCTTTAGTTATCGGCTTTTTATCCATATTTTCTTCCTTTGACTGCGATATTAAAACATACGACCAGCATAAACAGATAATAAGACGCCATAAGGGCGGTATAAAGCATCAGAAACTCTTTCATTTCAAACGAAAAAATATTGGAAACGACAAATACTGCGACCATCAGAACGAGTTGCAGTAAAGTCAGCATAAGGCTTATCTTCTGCTTTTCGAAAGTACTCATCGTTACTGAAAGCGGTGCCGCAACAAGACGGACCGCGACCAGAAAAGAGAGTATTTTCGCATAACTTCCGGCAACTCTCCATGACTCGCCGAAAACAAAGGCAAAAAGCTCCTCGCCGAAAAAAAAGAGAACGAAAAAAACGGGGACAGCAATGAGTGAAAGGTATTTTGCCGACTGGATAAAAGCATTTTTCGCAGTACCGGTTTCACTTCTTTCCCGGGCAGCTCTCTGAAAATATGCATCGGAAACAGAAGAACCTAAAAGAGTCAGAGGAACATTTACCGCTTTGTTCACCAATGCATACTGACCGAGTATTGCGAGCGAAAAAAGCGATGTGAGGAAAAAACTGTTGAGATTCAAAGAAAGCGAATTTGAAAGTGCTCCAGGAAGTGAAAACTTCGGAAAATCAGAATATTTTTTGGCCTCTTCAGCCATTCTGCC
This sequence comes from uncultured Spirochaetales bacterium, assembly GCA_902780365.1. Classification (GTDB taxonomy): domain Bacteria; phylum UBP6; class UBA1177; order UBA1177; family UBA1177; genus UBA1177. The sequence goes on along the minus strand of CACZFE010000041.1, from coordinate 20,573 downwards.
GCGGCTGACACCGGAAAAGAGCTCTTTTCTTCTGTACACATTTCTCACTAAAGAGGTATTGCCGAAAAATTGAGAAATTATTTCTCCTGTAACAAGACCGCCGGAAGTAAATCCGATAAAACCGAGAGCAAGTTTTATAAAAGCCCCAGCGGAAGACTTCACGGCTCTTGTAACAGCCACGCTTTTAAAATCTTTTATCCGTATACTGAAATATCTCAGAATGTTGTAAAGACTCATCATAAAAACGACGAGAGGAACGAAATAAAGCCAGAAAGATATCGATTCGTTGCCGAGAAACGACGCTATCCCGGAATTGAAAACCGCAAAAACGATCTGCAGCAACAAGGCAAAAATCACCGATACGAATATTGAAAGCGCAACAATGTTCACAGCTTCTTCATCTTTTTCCGGAATCACTATCGAAAGTTCGTAACGCCCTGCGGCAACGACCGAAAGGATCGAACAGATACTGAAAAACAGAGCAAGAACGCCGAAATCGTCAGGTGAATAAAGCCTTGTAAGGACCGGCGAAACGGCAAAAGGAATGATCTGCGCCGCCGTGGTACCTGTAAGCAGAGTAAGTATATTTTTTGCGAAATCGTTCTCTTTGAACTTTCGGACAAACATCATATCACTATTTCAGACTCTCTTTAAGAGATTTGAAAACTTCCTTTGCAAAAACAGCGACGAAACCCGAAAAAACAGTAAGCACAAGAATTATTATAGCAAAGACCCTCACTTTCGGAAATGAACGGAGAACATTCGGATCGGGAGCGTCAATAACTCTTGCCGGAACAATACCGACATTCGGAGAGACCGAAGTTTCATAAAGTTTCGCGGAAAGCGTGACATAAACTTTTTCGGCAAGTTCGACATCCCGTTTGAGGTTTGCGAAAGTGAAAAGCGTCTCCGGGATCTTCCCCTGCCCGCTCGTTATCATGTCAAGAAGATCGTTGAGGAGTTTTTCCCCTTTTTCATACTGCGCCACGCTCGTTTTTATAACATTTTTAAGAGCATTTTCACTCTCTTTTATCTCTTCGTCGGCCGCAACTTTAAGAGGGTGTTCCGCTGTAACACGCTGTGTAAGTTCGTTATTTTTGAAAAGAAGCGCGTTGTGGTATTTTAAAGCCTCCTGAACAGACTCCTCCTCTATCGGAACAGTTATCGGCTTGCCGGGATTTTTATTGATATTCTGCAAAGTGTTGACTAAAATCTGACGTTTGAATTTGAACTCTTCTATCTGGATCCTCAAAGTCTCCTGCTTTTTAAGAAGTTCAGGAACTTCGACTTCAGGCATTATCGTTTTTTCCTGCTGCTGGAAAGCGATCATTTTCTGGCTTTTTTCATCGATACCTACCGAAAGTTCGGCCAGCACGTTGTTTATGTAATTTTTCTTTGATTCGGCGTCATTTTCTTCCCACTCGGTCTTTTTCTGAATGAAAATCTTTGTTATGTCGGAAAGAACTTTTGCAGCCATGAGCGGACTCTGATGGGTAAAAACAAGTTTTATCATTTCGGAATCATCAGCCTTTTTAATATTCAAATTTCCTGAAATCCGCTCTCTGGTATCAATTATCGGTTCGTATTCAAACTTATAGGAAACCGGAACCGAAAAATTTCCCAGCTTGTCGAGAACAACCGTTCCGCCTTTGAAACTACAGTCGGAACTCCATCTGCATTCAGCCTTCTCTCCGCCGTGCTCTATCGTGAAGCCTTCTTCTGAAGCCGTTATCTCACCCTTTTTGCTTTGGATGCTTTCCGGTATTTTTTTAAAAATTACAAAGGCATCTTCGGGAAGTTCGCCGAAAACCCTGTCCCAAAGATACGAAAACATCGTATTGTTTTTTCTTTTGACATTCATCTGAAGTCCGTTCTCTTCAATAGCGGATTTCAGAATCGTTCTGCTTTTAAGAAGTTCCAAATCTATGCTTTTGTCGTTCGCCATTCCCCCGCCCATCAGCATGGAGATCGCATCGAACGAAAGAGACGGAGTATTTTGCTGGCTTCTTATCTCGAGAGAAGAATTTACATCATAGATAGGCGTCAACAGGAAAAGAAAAACAAAGGAAAGAACGGCAAATGCAACAAAAGAAGAAACAAAAAACAACTTTTTGTTATCTCTGAGGATTTTGACGAGATCTTTAAGAGTTATTTCGACAGTTTCCTTTTTATTTTCAATTTCATTAGTATTTTCAACAATATTATCCATAGAAACTCCATTACGAACAAAATTAAAGCCCATTATTATACTAAAAACCCTTATAAACGCAAATATAAAATAAATGGAAAAATGACTGATTTTCATGTATAAACGCGCGGTTTTTATTAACTTGGATTCCAAGGTTAGTATGAAAAACATCAGCAATATCAGAAATTTTTCGATCGTAGCCCACATCGATCACGGCAAATCGACTCTTTCCGACAGACTTCTTGAAATGACGGGCGGCCTCAGTGAAAGGGAGATGACGGAGCAGTTTCTTGACGACATGGAGCTCGAAAAAGAGCGCGGGATCACAATCAAGGCGCGCGCCGTCACGGTTTTTCACGAATACAAAGGCGAAAAATACGAATTCAACTTCATCGACACTCCGGGACACGTCGATTTTTCCTACGAGGTGAGCCGGGCACTCACGAGCTGCGAAGGAGCTCTGCTTGTCGTTGACGCGACGCAGGGAGTCGAGGCTCAGACTCTGGCAAATGTCTATATGGCGATCGACAACGATCTCGCGATCGTTCCTGTCATCAACAAAATCGACCTTCCGAGCGCCGATGTCGAAAAAACGAAAACTGAAATCGCCGATATCATCGGGATCGATACCGAAGATGCTTCCCTCGTTTCGGCAAAAACAGGTGTCGGAGTGAGAGAACTTCTCGACAAAATAGTAACCGAAATCCCTGCTCCGAAAACAGATCCTTCAATGAAAACAAGGGCTCTTGTGTTCGACAGCTGGTTTGACGCATATGTCGGAGTCAGAATGATGGTGAGGATGTTCGACGGCGAGATCAAAACTGGAGACATAATCCATCTCATGCACTCGGATGCCGATTACGAAGTGATCGAAATCGCGAAATATATGCCTTTCCTCAAGAAAGTTGACTCGCTTTCTGCGGGCGAAGTCGGCGTTGTGGCGGCGGGGATCAAAACTATCCACGATGTCAGGATCGGGGAAACGATAACTCTTGCAAACGATCCGACAACAACTCCCCTTCCCGGCTTCAAACCTATGAAACAGATGGTTTTCTGCGGTGTTTTCCCCGTTGAGACTTCAAAATACGAGGAAGTAAAACGCGCAGTCGAAAAGCTCGCCCTCAACGACTCGAGTTTTTCATACGAGCCTGAAAATTCGACAGCTTTGGGTTACGGCTTCCGCTGCGGATTCCTGGGAATGCTCCACCTTGAGATCGTAAAAGAGCGTCTTGAGCGCGAATTCGGGCTCGAACTTATAACGACGGCTCCCAGCGTCGCATACAAAGTCGTCCTCACGAACGGAGAAGAAGTCATCGTAGAAAATCCCGACAAACTCCCGAAACCGCAGATAATCGCCCACATCGAGGAACCGATAGTCAAAGCATCGGTCTTCACTCCGGCGGAATTTATCGGCGGACTCGTAAAACTCTGCTTAGACAAGCGCGGCAAGCAGAAAAATATGATCTACCAGGCGGCCGACCGCGTTATTTTGGAATACGAAATGCCGCTCAGCGAGATAGTTTACGACTTTTACGACAAACTGAAGTCGATCTCGCGCGGTTTTGCCTCGCTTGACTACGAATTCGACCGCTACGAGAAGTCGAACCTCGTCAAAATGGACATCCTCATCAACGGCGAGCCGGTGGATGCACTTTCGGTAATCGTCCACAAGGACAATTCATACCAGATGGGACGTTCGCTCGTAATGAAGATGCGCCGCGTAATACCGAGACAGATGTACGACGTCGCGATCCAGGCGGCAATAGGTTCGACCGTAATTTCACGCGAAACCGTCAAGGCTTATAGAAAGGATGTCACTTCGAAATGCTACGGCGGAGACGTATCCCGAAAGAGAAAACTTCTCGAAAAACAGAAAGAAGGAAAAAAGAGGATGAAACAGCTTGGAAACGTTGAGATCCCGCAGGAAGCATTCCTCGCAGTACTCGAAGCAGGTGAAGAAGAGTAACGAATCAACATATTTGGAGGTAGAAAATGAAAAAGTTATCTGTTTTAATTTTGTTTTTCTCACTGATTTTCTGTTTTGCATGTTCGTCCGGAAAATCCGAAAACAAAGAGGAAGTTAACGATTCTGACGGCAGTGAAGCCGAAATTCAGGACTCTGACAACAGTGAGGCAACCGACACAGAACCGTCGGAAACTGATTCGGACAACGCTGTGACCGACAGCGACAATACTGACACTGCACCGAATGACGGCGATTCCGAAACTGACGATTCCGATACAGCGGGAAGCGGGATCTGCTCGCCGAATCCGTGCGACACCGCAGAAAACCAGGCCGCGCACCAGACAAGATGCATGCCTGAAAACGAAGGAACCGAATACTCCTGCCACTGCGACCTGAACTACTATCTTTACGACGGCATCTGCTGTCAGGCACACTCCTCCAACAAAGGCGGAAAATGCGTGTGCGACAACTATTATCTTGAACTCGAACCCGGCAAATGTGTCGCGGAGTGCACGGACAACACGCTTGAAGGTCTCAACGGCTACTGCAAGGACGGCAAGATCTGCCAGCAGGGAACATGCATAACAGACCACTGCGCAGGATACACATGCCCTGAAAACAGCACATGCACGACAAAAAACGACGAAGCTTTCTGCCAGTGCGACAACTATTTTCAGATGAGCAACGGAAAGTGCTGCCCGCAGAATTCCACGAATGTAAACGGGACCTGCAAATGCAACACCGGCTATACGATGTCGGGAGACGAATGCGTTATGAGCGCGAACAACCCCTGCAAAACAAAGCCGTGCAGCCCGGCTCACTACTCAATATCCAGCAAAAACAGATGCGTTCCCGATGACAGCGAAACTGGTTATCACTGTGAGTGCAATACCAACTATGTGGAAAATACGGACGGAAGCTGCTCTCCAAAGGTTTACGATCTCTGTCCCAACAGCATGCAGTGCATCAGAAAATACTGCGTTCCTCAGGATCTCAGCAACGAACAGTGCGTAAAAAACAGCGACTGCCGCGAATTCGGCGGAAGCGCGGAATGTAATCCGTTGGCTGCAGGAGGAATCTGCAACGGCTGCAACGAGAACTCGGACTGCCCCGGAAACACGCAGTGCAATGAAAATTACCACGCATGCGCCCTGATGTGCGACAGCGACGACGACTGCCCTTACGGCAGCTGCCATTCGATCGGTTACTGCGTTCAGAAACACTGTTCGACCGATGCAGACTGCTTCAGCGGAACCATCTGCAACAATTCTACCGGCGATAACGACGGAATGTGCCAGAGAGCATCATGCCTTGAGACCGCATGCTCCGACACGAACCCCGGCGGAACCTGCCCTAATGCAAACGAAGCCTGCATAAACGGAGAATGTGTTTCAAGCTGCAGCCCCAATCCCTGCCACGATACAAACAGGACCAAATGCGAGATAAAACTCGGCCTTCCGACCTGCGTTTGCGACGAAGGAACTGTCGAAAAGAACGGAAAATGCCAGCCCAAGACCGTTACCTCATGCCCGTCCGGCTTTGTCTGCAAAAACGGCTACTGTGCAAAAACAAGCGACCCGGCCTTCTTCTGCGCCGAAAATTCCGACTGCGGAGGCTCTCTGACATGCTCGCCGAAATCTCCGTCCGGCACCTGCAACGGCTGCACCTACACCGCTGAGTGTCCGACTCTCGGCGAGGACGATCCAGTCTCATGCCTCGCCGGCTACTGCGTCAGAGGCTGCTTCACCGATGACGATTGCAACCCCGGCATGACCTGCAATACAAACAGTCAGGGCTCTTTCTGCGGCAGCAGGAGCTGTTCAAAGCCGTCGGACTGCCCCGCAAACTACACCTGCACGCCGTCGTCAACCGGCTCTGAAAACGGCACATGCACAAGAAAACCGTGTGAATAAAATTCGCTAAATCTGTCCCGGAAATGCAAACATCCTTTAAAACACTGATTTTCACAGTACTTCTATTCGCATTTTCACTTTTCTATGCTGAAGAAATAACAAAAGAAGAAGCGGAAATTTCGCATGAAGCCGAAAAAACCGGCGAAGCGAAGGATGAAAAGCAGAAAGATGAAAAAGAGGAAAAAAAAGTCGGATTCATAGCATTCCCGATAGTCTTCTATTCAAGCGACACAAGCGCAGGATTCGGAGCATCGGCCGTTATCCACAAAGACCACTACAAAGACAAATTCGTAAGCAAATCCAATTCTCTCGCACTCGTTTTTTTCTACACTCTGAGGAACCAGATGCTGAGTGCGAATGTCGGCAATCTCTACTGGGACAGCGCAAACTGGCACTGGAAAAGCAAACTCATTTTCAAAAAATATCCGACCGATTTCTACGGCATCGGAAACAACACGCCGAAATCAGACCACGAAGTTTTCGAGCCCTTCGTCTTCCAGTTCGAAAATTCGATCAACCGCAGAGTCTGGAAATCGTTCTACGCCGGAATCTCGCTTACGCAAAGCTATCACAAGCTGCTGAAAGCAAAAAAAGAAAAACTTGCCGAAGCCTACTTCAAAAACCACAGAAAAAACGGATTTATCTCAGGAATAGGCCTCAGACTGAGCTACGACAGCACCGACGACTCCTTTTTTCCCACAACAGGCAGTTTTGCGGAAGTCGTCTGGCAGTATCATCCTTTCTGGCTCGGCAGCCAGTACAGCTTTTCGCGGTTTTTCATCGACGGCCGCACTTTCGTGAAGATCCCGATACCGAAATTCGAGTCGGTTCTCGGTTTTCAGCTCAATTTCGAAGGGGTTCACGGAAACATCCCGCTCACCTTCCTCCCGACGATAGGCAGCAAGGACATCATGCGCGGCTATATCGGCGACCGCTTCCGCGACAACTACATGCTCGCCGTGCAGACCGAATGGAGATTTCCTATCTACTGGCGTTTCGGCGGAACACTCTTCTTTGCCGCAGGAAAAGTGCAGCACAATTTCACCGATTTCATTTTTCAGGATATCAAATACGGCGGAGGGTTCGGAATCAGAGTGAGACTCGCTAAGAAAAAGAAGATAAATCTTCGTTTTGACATGGGTTTTACACCCGAAGGCTACAAATTCTACTTCAATCTGCTCGAAGCTTCTTAAAATCCGTCACTGCGCCTCTAAGTTAGAGGAGCTGTCAGCTTGCTGACTGAGGCGTGTGTTCCGTCATATTGAATATCTCTCGTCATGTTGAGCAACGCGAAACATCTCTGACCTCACCTCTAACCCCTCTCCAATGTGGCGAGGGGAACTCGCTACGCTCAGAATGACCGGTCACTGAGCAAAGTCGAAGTGAGCTTGTCGAAGTAATTGACATCAAGCGAATAAAAACTAAACTTTGTCAGTTGTTTTTAACACGAGGCATCGATGCAAAAACTCCTGAATTTATTGCTTGTTTTACTAATTCTTGGATTTATTTCCTGCTCCTCGTCAAAATCCAAAAATGATTCCGACACCATTCCTGATGCAGATATTGATTCACAGGATTCAGAAATAGTTGAAGAAGACACCGATGAAGAAGATTCGGATTTTGTTGATGATTCGGATGAGAAGCCGGATTTGGATGCAGAAGATTCTGATCATGACATTTTTGACGATGACTGGCAGCATGACATCGACATTCCTGAAATGAGTGATGATCCTTATTTCGAGGCTTACGGTGATGCCGATTTCAATGTCGCCTATTATTATTACGGCGATAAGCCGACCCCTGCGCAGGATCCTGAAAACGTCAAAGCTTTGTGGTCAAAAAGATGCAAAAATGATTCCTGCACTGAATGCACCCCAAAACCTTATGACCTTTGCGCTGAAAACTATCCGTTTGAACCGCAGATAATCGGAGGCGGTTCCGGCAAGAAAAAGTCAACTGCCGGAAAATTCCAGTGTGATGCACTACTTACGCCCGGATATTGGGCGACATCAGACTTGTTCGATTCAATGGTATTCGATGAGTTCGATGGAAAAATTCTATTTTATATGGTTGCCTACGGTATATCTAGCAAAACAGGCGGTGCCTATGTTTATGATCTAAACACCAGAAAAGTTGAAAGATACGGCAGAGCCCGTATGGATGGCTGGCAGAACAAGCAATACTATTTCATTTCAACTTATGATTACAGGATAGACATTGACAATGAAAGCAGTCCTTATTATGGAAAAAGAAACAAACATCTGCTTTATTATGACAAGGAAACAAATACTTACGGACGAGCTTTCAAATCGAGTGAAACTCCGGTAAACATCGTAGATATCCGAGCAAATGAAAATTATATTTTTATGAGTGCCAAGTTTTCGGAAGATGGAAACGATATGCGAATTTTATACACAAAAATCGGCGAATGGAACAAATGGAAAGAACTGACTTATAAAAAAGAAACTCTTTATGGAAATAACCGCCGAGCTGGTTATCCATCAATGACAGGAAGCCTTGTTACCTATTTTGATTATGACATTCAAATTCAAGTCTGCGATCTGGATGTCGGAGACTCAAGTTGTTTTCAGGTCTCAAGAGATGATGAATACGGCAGATATCCGATTTTTAAGGATAAAAACACTGTTGTTTATGCTGCTGAAGATATAAAATCACATAAAGATTCCTTAGTTGTCGCTGACATTTCGGATAAAAAGAACATAAAATACAAAACTATTTACGAATGGTCGGATTTGACAGCTATACAAGCTGCAGATTTTGAAGGCGACCTTATGCTTTTTATGAGAAATTACAATAAAGACGATATCAGAATTGGTGACACATGTTTTTACAACTATAAAACAAAAAAGGATTTTGATTTAGAGATCCAAAAAGATGATGGATTCTTATATAAAAATCTCTATATTTTCCGCAGTATCCAGGCTTTAGTTGTCCGCGATCTTGAATGCTACTGCGATTTTTATCCGAACAAATGCCCCTTAATTGATTACACACCGAATCCAGATAATCCGAAGAAACCATGGGGATTTGAATGGAAACCGGAAAATTTGAATCCTTGAATGCAAACACACTCCTCAGTCGCTTCAGCGACAGCTCCCCTAACTTAGGGGCGCAGTCTTTAAGATGTTTCGCTTACACTCAATATGACGCGATATTTTCCTTAAAAGAGCATTGGAATCTAAAAAATTTCACTTTTTTATTGCATTAAAAAAGAAAATGACTATATTAGTTGCGCTTTGCGGGCCTATAGCTCAGTTGGTAGAGCCCCCGGCTCATAACCGGATGGTCAGAGGTTCGAACCCTCTTGGGCCCACCACTTTTTTGTGGAGGCTGATTTGCTGTTTATTTACAAAGTTCATGACATAAATTTAAGAAAGCACTTGTTCAAAGCAAGTGCTTTTTTTTTGCTTTTTAACTAATGGAGGTTCCTTTGCTTGAAGAACTGAAAAAACTGGTAAATTTGCAGGCTGTCGACTCCGAGATTTTCAAACTCGAGGAGGAATTGGACACTCTGCCGGACAGCAACGACGCTCTCGAAGAACAGATCGTGGAAAAAGAAAACAAGATCAAAGAACTCAGGAATGCCATCGACATTCAGGTTGACGAGAAAAACAAGAGAGACGAGATCTACAAAAAAGGCGAAGAAAAACTCAAAACGATCACAGGAAAACAGTCAGCGATCAGAAACAAAGAGGAATACAACGCCCTTCTGAGAGAGATCGACAACATCAAAAGGTTCAACCGCGATCTCAGTGACGAAATTGCCGAAATCAGCAAGGAAATCGAAGCTAAAACCGAAGAACTCAACATCACCGAAGAACAGTTCACCGGCGAAATAGAAGGGTTCAAAAAGCAGATCGCAGCCAACACCAAAAGAATGGACGAGCTTGACAAGACGATAGACAAACTCTACGACGAAAGAGAAAAGCTCGCTAAAAATATCAGACCGGCTGTCTACAACAAATACCAGAGAATCATCGGAACATCACCGAACGGAAAAGCGATAGCAATGGCTGAGCACAGAGTCTGCCTCGGCTGCAACATGACACTTCCGCCGGAACTCTACAACATGGTTCTCCGCGCAGTCAGAATCGAAGTCTGTCCTAACTGCCAGTGCATACTTATTCCGAGCGACAATCATTCTGACAACTCAAAAACGACATCCGACGACAAAAAAGATTAGTTCTTTTATTTTGTGAAAAAGTAGCACTTCCAGTCGCTGATTTTTCAGAGGAAAGTCCGGACTCTTCAGGGCAGAGGGCTGGCTAACGGCCAGGAGTAGTGATGCTACGGAAAGTGCAACAGAAAATAAACTACCTGACTTGCTCAGGAAAAGGTGAAAAGGCGGAGTAAGAGCCCACCGGGGTCACGGCGACGCGGCCCGCACGGCAAACCCCCCTCGGAGCAAGGTCTAATAGAAATGCCATCTGCTGCGGCAGATAAGGATCGCCCATCCGACGCATTCGGGTTGACCGCTTGAGATTGCAGGCAACTGCAATTCCAGATGAATGACTGGATAAAACAGAATCCGGCTTATGTGCTACTTTTTCTCCACTTCCAAAACATATAAAGTTCATTGCAGCAGGAACGCTTTATGTTAACTCAACTCAAAGGAGGAGCTGATGTCTTCAAGAGGTCATTGGGGCAACAAACTCGGTTTCATTTTAGCGGCAGTAGGCAGCGCTGTCGGACTCGGAAACATCTGGAAATTTCCTTATGTTGTCGGTAAAAACGGCGGCGGCGCATTCATACTGATTTATCTTGCATGCATAATTCTTGTGGGAATTCCGATACTTATCACCGAAATCTACATCGGGAAAAAGAGCCAGCTCAACCCTGTCGGAGCTTTCAGATTTTTCCAGAAAGGAAAAGTTCCGTTTTCTCCAATCGGATACGCCGGAGTTTTGTGCGGAATCATAATTCTTTCGTATTATTCGGTAATTACAGGCTGGATCTGCCATTATCTCATGCTCAGTTTCCGCGGATTTTCCGGCACTGAAACCGAAATCAGCACAATTTTCGACCATTTGAACGCTACTCCGTGGCTCAATATCGCGTGGCATACTTTTGTCATGGTCACTGTCATGCTGATCCTTATGAAAGGCGTTATGAAAGGTATAGAAAAGGCAAGCAAGATACTCATGCCGACTCTCGGAATACTTCTTATTGTCCTCGTCTGCTACTCGCTGACTCTCGACGGAATGAAAGATGCGTGGCATTTCCTCACCTACCCAGATTTTTCAAAAGTGACGGGCGGATCGCTGCTTGAAGCTCTCGGAACTTCGTTTTTCACGCTTTCGCTCGGAATGGGAGCCATGATAACCTACGGAAGTTACCTCAAGGGCGATGTCAACATCACGAAATCCGCGATCCAGATCGCTTCGATAGATACGCTTATCGCCTTTATGGCTGGGCTTGTAATTTTCCCGATAGTCTTTTCCAACGGGCTTGAACCAAGCGCGGGACCAGGACTCATTTTTAAAACTCTTCCAGTACTTTTCGCGAAGATGCCGGGCGGTCACATAGTTTCCATTGCCTTTTTCGCTCTTGTCCTTTTTGCCGCGATAACCAGTGCGATCTCTCTTCTCGAAGTCGCGGTTTCGTTTGTTGCCGACGAATACAAGTGCTCAAGAATAAAAGCGATCCTGATAATGGGGACACTAATCTGGGCACTCGGGATCCTTTCTGCAGTCTCGTCATGGAATATCGGCGGAGTTCCTTTTCTCGATATTTTCGACAAAATCTCATCCTGCTATATGCTTCCGCTCGGCGGTCTCGCTACAGCTCTCGTTTTCGCATGGGCTATATCGAATGAGCAGAAATATGCAGAAATCGGCTCAAAACCGATCAATAAAATACTTCTTTTTGCTGCAAAATATGTTGCACCGCTGCTTTTGCTGGTTATTTTCCTTAGAGAAATCGGATTATTCTAATAATTTCAGATATATCAGTCGACTATTTCAGCCTCGACCGAATCAAGCATCAGGCACGAATTCCCGCTTTTCGGAACAATTTTGAAGACGTGGTTTCCTTTTGAAAAACGGTGGTTTATCGAAAACACGCGTCTTTCCTGGAACTGCGATTTCGATGAGAACGTTCCGACATTCTTCCCGTCAATAAAAAGTGCAGCATCTGTTCCGCACTTGTCAGCAACGTAGAAAAGGTTGAACTCGTACTCACCTTCCTCGATTATCGGATGCGTGAAATCGTAGTAGCTTTTTTCTGTCAGTTCATCAAAACGCACCGCGAAAACAGCTTCGTTCGAAACAAATACCGAAAGTTCCTTGACGGGATAGAATTTTTTGTTTTCTTCCTCGCTCATCGAGAAGTTCACGCCGTAGTCCGGTTCGCCTGTGATCGGAAGACGCTTGTTCTCGAATTCGAATATCATTTTTCCCCGTGTCGCCTCGAAAAGCGGCGTAACCGAAGTCTTGTCGGCAAGTTTCGGGTAGTAATCAATTATATATGCACCGTCAAAAGGCTTCTTTTCCATAAAATATGCCGTTGCATAGAAGTTTTCCTCGCCCGAATCAATCAGGATCAGGTTGCCGCGGTCATCGTAAGGAGGTTTTTTCATCAGATTAAGAAAAACACTGCCGTAAAGAGGCGGAACAAAAACGATGCTGTTTTCGATTCCTTCTCTTTCTATCGCATGCTCTATTTCCCTGTCCGTAGACCAGAAAGCATCTGAAAAACTTGTAAGGAAAGGCGGCATGATAGTTGTTGCAAGAAAAAGGAAGATTGCCGCCGGAAGAGCGATCACAAGCGGTTTTGCCCACTTTTTCACCGAATCGACTATTGAAAAAAACGCGAATCCGCACGGAATCAGAAGCAACGACGCAACTTCCGAAAAATATCTCGGTCCGAAAAGGTTCCCTGACAGATAAAAGAAGAAGTATCCGACAAAAAATATCATAAAAAACATTGATATTTCCAGACTTTTTCTAAATGAGTAGAAGAAAGAGACTATCAAAAATACAAAAATAAGCGGATGACCTACAAGGTTGAAATTGAGCAGCGTGAGTCTTGCGAATGAGACCCAGAAAGCATACTGCGGAGTGAGTCCGGCATCCGGCAGAAAGTCGCCTTCGGTGTTCGGGCACCCTTTTCCGAACCCCATTCTGTGGCAGAATTTATAAGGTTCGCGAATGAAAAAATAGACATCCTGCGGGAAAAGCATCGGATTTCCGGTGTAGAACCAGTTGTAGAACATGAGCAGAAAACCGATGAAAAGGAACGGAAGAGTGAAAAACACCGCACTTTTGAACTTCATCTTCTTTGAGAACATGAGAATCAGCACTCCGATATAGACAAAGAATGCGTTCTGCGGACGGATGAAAAGCGTCCACGCGCTCGCAAGCCCGGCAAGAATAAGAAATAACTTCCTGTTCCCCGATATCATCACAAGATAAATCGTGAGCAGAGTAAGCATAAGATTGAACGGATGCGTCATATATGAAGCACCCATAAAAAGATAGAACGAGCTGAAAAGAGCGAAGAACATCGCAAAGAACGAAGTCTTCGCATCGAACTGTCTTTCAGCTATTTTTCCGAGCAGAAGCACAGCAATCCCGTTGCAGAGCGGGGTGAAAAGCTGTGAAATCCCCAAGAACTCGAAAGGAGCAAGAAAAATCGAGAATCCAGGCAGAAAAAGCGAAAAAAAACGCCCGTTTATATGAACGTTGAAAGTGTTCTGGTAGTATTCGTAAAGCTCACTTTCGGGAAGGTGGAAGTGCCCCGTTTCGATGAAAACGCGCGCCGTCCAGAGGAAGTGGCTCGCATCAATAACATGCGGAATAGAATCAAAGACAAAAACTGCAATAAGCGCAGGAAAAAGAAATCCTAAAAACGGAAATATAAGATATCGTTTTTCAACAAAAAAATCGAAGAATTTTAAAGATTTGTCACAAGCGAACCTTCCCAAAAGGAAAAATACTAACGCCGAAACGATAAAAATTATGTGAAAACGCGGATAGAACGCGGTGAAAACAGTCCAGAACCTGCCACGAGTCCCCCAGAAAAAAAACATCAGCAGAAAGAGAGTTGCAGGGATAAAAGCGAGAAATTTCTTGTTTTTCATTCCGCAAAGACACCTTTTATTTCAAAACCCATTTCAAGCGCGGTCTTAACAGCGCCGCTTTCTGTCATCTCTTTTTTGCGCCGTTCCATATCCTCCATGCGTCGAAGTTCATCCTCTGTAAATATCGATTCCCCGCCTTTTTTAAAGTCAACCGAAAACTCCTTCCGGCCTTGCACAAAATTGTCAAAAAGAGTCTTCAGACGCTTTGAGAATCCGTCTCCGTCCGAGTTGAGAGTCGTTGTTATAGTCACTGAAACGCTTTTTTCGTCTTCAATATAGGGCAAACTCATAAGTCTGCCGTATAAAAACGCATCTTTATCCTTGAAAGTTGCGGCAAAATCACGCCAGAGCTCCTCTTTCACAGAATTTTCAACCGGTTTTCCGGCAATATTCTCATTTTCTACGTCAAGCGGTCTTTTTTCCGTCTTGGCTTGTATTTGCGGCTGATTTTGGACACTTTTCAGAGGTTCAGCTGTTTTTTTTTCAGCAACCTGTACGTTCTGAGTCATAGCTGAAGCAGCGGACGATATATTTTTGGCAAAACTTCTGAAATCGTTCATCGTCGGGAAAGAACATGCAGTGATTACGGCGACTTCAAAAAGCATAAGTGCGAAATCGGAACTTTTTATCCCTTCATATTCACCGTTCCAGAAACGGAAAAGACGCGTCCAGTCAGGAGTAGAGGCAAGCTGGGAGCAGGATTTTATCCATTCAAGCTCTTCCGCCGGAGCCTCAATGAAACTGCCGTTTCCAAGCTCGCTGAAAAGAAGTATTCCGTGAAGAAGAGAAAGGATGTCGCGTGAAGCCTTTTCAATCGATTTTCCGTTTTTATAAATGTCACGGGCAAAAGTTACCGCGGCAACAGAATCGTGTTTTGCAATGGACTCAATTATACCACGAAGCTGTTTTTTATCGGAAGCACCTAAAATCATTGAAATTTCAGACTCAGTCACCTTACCTCCGCCGAAAGTGACAAGCTGCTCGAGGATCGTCTGGCTGTCGCGCATGCTCCCCTCGCCTTCCCTGGCGATGGCATAAAGAGCTTCCATGTCGTACTGGCGCTGCTCTGCGTCAAGAATTTTGGCAAGCTGTTTAGCTACATCATCAAGAGAGAGACGTTTCAGATCGTATCTCTGGCAGCGGCTGAGAACCGTTGTCGGGATCTTCTGCGGATCTGTCGTTGCAAGGATAAAAACACTGTGAGCAGGCGGCTCTTCAAGAGTTTTGAGAAGTGCGTTGAACGCCGATTTGCTCAGCATGTGGACTTCGTCGATGATATAGACTTTAAACTTCGATTTTACCGGCGAATAGGAAATATTCTCCTTGATATCGCGGACATCGTCGACCGAGTTGTTCGAAGCACCGTCGATTTCGACCACATCCGGACTCCTTCCTTCGGAGATTTCACGGCAGCATTCGCACTTGTTGCAAGGTTCACCGTCAGCCTGCAGATCGGTGCAGTTCAGCGCCTTCACAAGAATTCTCGCCAGAGTCGTCTTTCCCGTTCCGCGGATACCTGTAAAAAGATAAACCGGCGCAGTTCTGTTGTTAAGTATCGCGTACTTCAAAGTCGATGTGACGTGATCCTGCCCCACAACTTCGTCAAAACGCTGAGGACGCCATTTTCTCGCAACAACCTGATAAGCCATTTTCACCTCCGAAAAGCGCGGAATTATACAAATTACCGCTACATAGTAAAGGAAAATTATGATTTAACGTGGTATAAAAAGAAACTTTTAAATCAGCAGAAAGCTATTTTTTGCAGTCGTTGGTATAGGTTACATTCGTAGCCGTGCCGTTAAGAGCGTTTGCCGTAGCATCGTTCGCGTTGTTTGTGAAATCCCAGAAAGCGACCGTGTCGTTTTCGGCTTTAAGCGGTGCCGGAGTGAATGTGTTCGAATATTTGGCGGTATTCGAAATTCTGATCGAGTCGATTGAACCGTTAAAAGATTTTCCGATAAGAAGAATGTCATCCGATGTTGATATTGAAACTGAATTTGACTGGGAATTACTCTCAGACTCTTTCACCTTTTTTCCGTCGATGTAAATAGTAAGTTTCGGCTTTTTCAACAAAGAACCCGACATGGTCTGAACAAGAGCGATGTGAGTCCAGTTGCCTGAATTCGAAAGACTCGTAACTTCGACTGAAACAGTACCCAACCACCCATAAGAAGCACTTCCTTTCATTGCAGTTGTTGTCTGCTGTCCCCAGTTGCTTGTTTTAGTAGTGTAATAAGGGGAAAGTGAATAAGTGTAGGAACTGTTACTTTTCTTACCTACGAGAGGATTGTCCGAATCTGCTGCGGACGGCTGTTTGAACCACGCTTCGATTGTCCATGCATCCAATTTAAGATTTAACAGATTGTTGTGAGCGACTTCGATTTTCGAATCGGTTCCGTTGAAAACAGCCGCATAGCAGGTGTCTTCAGGATTTCCTGTATCAGGATTATCACTGTCCGGGATATCGGTATCCGGAGAATCGGTATCCGGAGAATCGGTGTCCGGAGAATCGGTGTCCGGAGAGTCAGTATCGGGACTGTCGGAATCTGCAGGATCCGGTGTCGTATCGGGACTGTCGGAATCCGCAGGATCCGGTGTCGTATCGGGACTGTCGGAATCCGCAGGATCAGGTGTCGTATCGGGACTGTCGGAATCCGCAGGATCTGGTGTCGTGTCGGGACTGTCGGAATCCGCAGGATCTGGTGTCGTGTCAGGATTTTCGGTATCTCCAGTATCTGGATTTGTCGTATCTCCTGAATCGGGGTTTTCCGTGTCACCGGTAATTTCCGAGCCGTCGCCGGTTTCGTCGACCGGAATAAATCTTGTAACGCCGTCATCGCAGCTGATCAGGAAAAAGAAGAAGCTGACCAGAGCCAGCACATTAAATAATTTCATAACTATCTCCTTTCATAAAAAAACTCTCAACATATCATTATAAAACTTTGCAAAAATTTGTGTAGTTTTTATTTATCGCGGAAATGGAACTGCCTGAACCGGCTTATTTTTTACAGTCGTTCACATAAGTGATACCGGCCGGTATACCGTTAAGACCGTTTGAAGAACCATCATCGGTATTGTTGGTAAAATCCCAGAAAGCGACAGTTTCAGGATCGGCGGAAAGTGCCGCAGGTTCAAAATCAGCTGTGTATTTTGCCGTGTTCGAGATTTTTATTGAATCCATCAAACCTTTGAAAAAGAAGTTTGCATTGATGTTAGCGCCAATTGCGAGCGGCTCGTCGTTCGTGTTGACCGTCGGAGTCACATTCATGTTGTTCGCCTTGTAGTCTGATGACGCGACCTGTTTTCCGTTCAGGAAAAGAAGAAGTTTGTAATTCTCTCCCTGCTGCCACGGGTTGCTTGAATCCTCTTCCTTCTGCTGAACCAATGCGACATGAGTCCAGTCATCGGAATAGGTCACGTTGCTTGCGTTCGGGTTGTTCGTGGCACTCTGGGTATTTCCATCGCCACCGGGATTCCAGCCGCCGCCACCCATTTCAGAGGTGTATGAATAGCTGATATAACCCATCAGACTGTAGCCCCACGAATAGCTCTGCTTTTTGTATCCTGTAAGAAGATATACCGGAGAATTTGTATCCGTGCCTTTTCTGACAATCGGAACATTGTTATCGTTAAGATCCTCGTCTGCCTGCTTGATCCAAGCTTCTATCGTCCATGTTTCGGAAGCGAGATTCAAGGCCTCGTTCGCAGGGATTTCGATTTTGGAGTCGGTTCCGTTGAATTCAGCAGCGAAGCAGGTATCTTCCGGAGCTTCGGTATCAGAGGTATCCTCATCAGGAGATTCCGTGTCGGGAGTGTCCGTATCAGGCGAATCGGTATCCGGAACATCGGTA
>CACZFE010000041.1:0-2518 GCA_902780365.1 uncultured Spirochaetales bacterium | reverse complement strand
AGTGTCGGGTGCATCTGTATCCGCCGGTTCCGGTGTCGTATCGGAAGCATCAGAGTCGTCGACGATTTCAGAACTGTCCTCATCATTTCCATCTTCAGGGACAAGCTTTTTCACATTGTTAGCGCAGCCAATCACAAAAAGGAACAAACAAACAAAATCAAAAACATTGAAAAATTTCATAACAGCCTCCTTTGAAAAAACATTAAGTGAAAATTCTGTTAGCAAATAGTATTCCAAACTTTTTTTGCCAGCGCCGCCTTGTCATCGTTACGACGAAACGACGTGACGATAAAATCAGGTGGCGTCGATAATTTGTCTTTTGCCGCCCTTTTCAGTATAAGGCTTCGATTTTTAGTTTTTTGCTATACGAGGTTTCTATGGCATCAAAAGTAATAAAAAACAGTTACTGGGTGATTCCCGGCGAGATAATGGCGGGACCGTTTCCAGGAAGTTCAGAAGAATTCAACGCAAAACTCCGTGTACGTTCCCTATTTGACGCAGGGATCCGCGCTTTCATAAACCTTCAGGAAGAAGGCGAACTGGTGGCTCGCGACACAAAATACAACGAAAATTATTGGGATTTTTTCAGGCTTTTCCTCAAAAACAGCGGCGAAGCTGAAATCGAAGGCGGCGCAATCAGGCGTTTTTCGATACAAGACAAAAATGTTCCGAGCGTAGAACTCATGAAGAAGATCCTTGACGAAATAGATATGCTCCACGCAGAAAAGATCCCGATCTACATCCACTGCTGGGGCGGGATCGGCAGAACGGCAACCGTCGTCGGCTGCTGGATGATGCGCCACGGGATCGCTGACAGGAGCTCTGTTCTCGATGAAATTTTCACACTCCGCCAGATCGGTGTCGATCCGGCTTATCTCGGGCTGAAATCACCCGAAACAGACGAACAGGAACGCTTCGTACTTGCATGGAAAAAGGGAGAATAATTATGGAAGAAAAGATAGAACTCGTGAAAAAAGTGTATGCAGCGATTCATGCAGCTGCCGAAATAGCGGGGCGTGACAGCCGCGAAGTGCGTCTTGTAGCAGTCTCGAAAACGAAGCCTGTTGAAGACATAATCGCTTTCCACAGAGTGGGACTGCATGAGTTCGGAGAAAACTACGTCCAGGAATTCGTCGACAAATTCGAAGAACTGAAAGACCACGGTCTGATCTGGCACTTCATCGGACACCTGCAGAAAAACAAGGTAAAATATATCGTTGACAAAGCCTTTCTGATCCACACGGTCGATTCGTTCGAACTTGCCGAAGAAATCGAAAAGCAGGCCGTAAAAAAAGAAATTCCGCAGGTCAGGATCCTGCTTCAGGTAAATGTCGGAAGAGAGGAGCAGAAAGGAGGCTGCGATCCGGATGAAGTCTGTGATTTATACAATAAAATCAAAGATTTGAAACACATACAGGTTTGCGGGCTGATGAGTATTCCGCCATTTATCGAAGCTGAGAAACTCCGTCCGTTCCACAGAAAACTTTTCGATCTCAGGGCTGAAGTAATCGAAAAATGCGGCGCTGACCCCGAAATTTTCAAGGAACTTTCAATGGGGATGTCGGAAGATTTCGATGTCGCGATAGAAGAAGGGGCAACGATAGTGAGACTCGGCACGATCCTCTTCGGAGCAAGGGAAAAGAAGGTGGCGCAATGATAACTTTCAAAGTTTTAAAAGAGTGCGGCAAAGCAAGACGCGGCGTGATAACGACTCCCCACGGCGAGATCCAGACTCCGATATTCATGCCGGTAGGAACTCAGGGAACAGTCAAGGCGGTCCTTCCAGAACAGCTTGAAAATTTAGGTGCACAGATAATTTTAGGCAACACTTACCACCTTTTTCTGAGGCCGGGACACCAGCTCATAAAAGAGACTTTCGGCTCGCTCCACAACATGATGAAATGGAATCATCCCATACTCACCGATAGCGGCGGATTCCAGGTCTTCAGCCTGGGACCTTTGCGTAAAATCAAGGAGGAAGGAGTTTATTTCAGCAGCCATCTCGATGGTTCGAAACGCTTCATTTCGCCCGAAATATCAATCGAGATCCAGGAAGCTCTGGGCAGCGACATTATGATGGCTTTCGACGAATGCCCTGCTCTACCCTGCCCGCGCGACTACATGATCGCTTCGATGGAACGCACGACCCGCTGGGCAAAGCGCTGCCTTGAAGCGAGAAAAAGCGACAATGCCCTTTTCGGGATAACCCAGGGCGGAACCGACATCGAACTCAGAATCAAGCACCTCGAAGAAATGACGGCTATGCCTTTTGACGGCTTTTCGATCGGGGGCTTAAGCGTCGGCGAAGAAAAAGAGGAGATGTACAAAACGCTCGAAGAGATCCCTCATCTTCTTCCGGCTGACAAACCGCGCTACCTCATGGGGGTAGGCACTCCGAGAGACATAATCAAAGGGATCCTCGAAGGAGTTGATATGTTCGACTGCGTCATGCCGACACGTAACGCAAGAAACGGCCAGCTTTTCACACGTAACGGAACAATGAACATCAAACGCGCCG
>CACZFE010000040.1 GCA_902780365.1 uncultured Spirochaetales bacterium | reverse complement strand
AATGGTACAGATGGTGTTTTGACGGCAGCGGCAGAAAGTTCGTGCCGTTCAAGAATTTAACAGCAAATGCTAAAGGCAACGATTAATAACTTTTTTCAGGGAGAAAAAAATGATTTTTGAAAATTTCCAGAATTTCGGCCCGGCTCTCTGCCTCGGCCTCGCAGCAATCGGAAGCTCGATCGGCTGCGGTCTTGCAGGTATGACATCGCACGGCGCAATGGCGAAAGTTGAAGAAGGCCACGCAAAATTCGTAGCACTTTCCGCAATGCCCGCGTCTCAGTCGATTTACGGATTTGCACTCATGATCATCCTTCAGGGTGCACTCAAAGCTGAAAACGATTTCGCGATCTTCGGAATCGGCCTCGCTTGCGGCCTTGCTTTCATGGTCAGCGCAATTTTCCAGGGCAAAGCATGCTCCAGCGCAATTCTCGCAGTTTCCAAGAAACCGTCTGTTTTCGGTATGAGCTTCGCGGCTCCCGGTATCGTTGAGTCATTCGCACTTTTCGCTCTCGTCGGCGGAATCATGATGGCTTCGTAAGAAAACCTCACCCTAAATCCCTCTCCAGTGTGGCGAGGGACTTGGAAATCTTTTTAGAAGGGGGCTTTCGGGCCCTCTTTTTTTTGCCCTATCCTCTCCGAAAAGTTGACTCTGATTTAAAGAGGACTAACATTTTCAAGCCTGCCCGGTGCGTGAGCTTGGGGCGTTAGAAGTTTTTTCCTATTTAAATTTTGGGGTTTGTACTTACTACCGTGAACGTTGAGCGGTTCGGCTTTCCCCACCTGTGAGCACAGGATAAAGCTTGCTTTGGGCCACGGCTGCGGCGGGTTTCTTGTTATTTTCCGAAAATTCAGATGTTTTGAGGTTATTTTTTTGAGCCTTTCTTCTTGTCTACAAGATGGGTATAGAGCGTTCTTCTTATCTTTTTTGTTGAAGTTTTCTGGAATTCTTCGGGATGGATCCTGATCTCCGAAATTTTTGCATACGCAGGAAGAGTTTCGTTCAGTTCGTCGCGGTTCTGCTGCATGATCACGGCAAGCTGCTCTTCGGTGACGTTTTCACCCTTCATTTTGTCGTAATCGGGATAAACGAAAGCGACAAGTTTGCCTTTTCCTGCATCGAGAACGAGTGATTCAGAGACAAACGGCATATAGTTGATCTTAAGTTCTATCTCTTCCGGATAGATGTTCTGGCCTGAAGATGAGAGGATCATGTTTTTCAGTCTGCCGCATATAAAAAGGAATCCGTCACTGTCGATCCGTCCGAGATCACCTGTGTGAAGCCAGCCTTCGCTGTCGATGACTTCGGCCGTCTCTTTTTCCATTTTGTAGTAGCCGCTCATTATGTTTTCGCCTTTGACGCAGATCTCACCGACTCCTTTTTTATCGGGATTGTCGATTTTTGCGGTGAGATAAGTCATGATTTTGCCGCAGCTGCCGATTTTACGGTTATCGGCATAGTCGGTGTATGCGATAAGAGGCGCGCACTCGGTCATTCCGTAACCGGTGGTGAATCTGACGCCGGCTTTGAGAAGAAACGATTCGATTTTCGGGTTGAAGGCAGCTCCGCCCGAAATGACTTCGTAGCACTTTCCGCCGAAGAAATCGCTGATACCCTTCCCTATTTTCTTCATTATTATCTGTCTGATGCCTGGAATCGCCATAAGTATTTTCATTTTTTTGGTGTCAAGCATCGGCCGGATCTTCGAAGTGTATATTTTTTCGAGGATGAGCGGCACCGAAATGACTAAAAACGGCTGGACTTCGCTGAAAGCCTTGATAAGAATTCTCGGTGTCGGGGTTTTACTCATGAAAATGATGTGAAGTCCTCTTGCAACCTGAAGAAGGAAGTCGAAAGCGCATCCGAAGCAGTGTGCCAGCGGCAGGAACGAAACCATCGCCTCGCCGCCTTTGGGAAGCGAGTCTATCGCATACTGGATGTTAGCCATAAGGCAGTTGTGGGAAATCATTACGCCTTTCGAGAAACCTGTCGTTCCCGATGTATAGACTATCGTAGCAATGTCAGTTTTCGCCGGAATTTCGAAAGCGATATTTTCTTTAGTCACAGTCTGTGTTTCAGCGAAATTGCTTATTGCTCCGGCAACTTTTTCATTCAGATTTTCCTCTTTGGAAAAGGCAACTGACATATCATCGAGTTTGAAAAGAACCTCAACGCCCTTAAGAAGTGAGAAATCGAGCCTGTCGATAATATGCTCGGCGGCAAAAAAGAGCTTCGAATCGGAATGTCCGACTAAATGATGGATCTCTTCGGCTGTAAAATCGCTGAGCAGCGGAACAATAACCGCGCCGTAAGTAATAGTTGAAAGGTATGCTATCGCCCAGTTTGCCGAGTTTTTTCCGCAGAGGGCTATCTTATCGCCTTTTTTTATGCCGAGAGCATTGAAAACAGCATGAAATTCCTTGATTTTAGAGGCAACTTTACCGAACGTGAGAGGATCTGAACCGTAATCACTGAAACAAGGTTTGTCCCAATTAAGTTTAAAAGCATCTTCAAAAACTTTAACGAGATCTTCTTTTAACATTTCAACCTCCAAAGAAACAAAAAGGACTTGTAAAAAATAGCGTTTTTCACAGGGTGTGTCAATACATGCCGGAAAGTTTTCCGGCCGCCTCTTAAAACTGGACAAAAACAGCTCGCTCAATATTATCCAACTGTTTTATCAAGTTTTTTGCAGACGTGTTATGAAAAATATTGTTTTTTTCCATTTCCTTTTGATTTCACTAGTATTTTTTGTTGCATGCGAAGACTCTGTTCTTCCAGATCTGCCTGATATGGATGAATCTGTGGATGTCGATGCTTTCGAGATCGGGGATGAAGAGACGGAGGACGATTCCGATCAGACTCCTGCAGACGACAGTGACGAGGCGGATGTTCCCGATACCGATCCGGCAGAACTTCCCGATACAGAACAGCCTAAGCCTGAAATAGCCGCTTCACATCTTCTTGTTGCGACTGTCGGCGGATATGACGTTCCGATGAGCGGTCATGTTTACTATGCAAAAGATGAATACCTTGCCGGTCTAAAAGAGATCCCCGTCGTTGGCGGCATGGGGAGCGAAGACGGTGCCGATTTGAATGTGGCTGCTTTCGAGACAGGTTTTGCGGTTCTTGGAAGGGACAAATCTTCGTCAATTTATTTTTTCACGCAGGAATTCGGGTTCGAGCAGGAAATAAAGATAAAACCTGATACTTACATAAATATGCAGGATATGGCGTATAATCCGTTCAGGGACGAGTTTATTGTTTCGGCTCTAAATTCCGACACTTATGACTCTCACCAGAAATATGCCGACAGTATTTTTGTTCTTAAAAAAGGGCCGGGACCTGCAGTTTCCGAGTTCAAAATAAGTGACAACGAGTCAGCAAGCCCTGCCAAAATGAAGATCATCGGCAAAAAACTTTTTATTGCGCTGCAGAATCTGAACGACAAAACTGTTTCTTCCGACAAAGGCGAGATAGCAGTCGTTGACCTTGAAAATTACTCCGTCGAAAGGGTCGAGCTTCCGGCAAAAAATCCTACAGGAAAAATCGAATACAATGCAAAAGCCGATAAAAAGCACATATATTTCGTAGCGACAGGCAACTGGCAGAAACGCGACGGAGCGCTTCTTCAGATGGATATCGAAACTTACGAAGTGAAGAAAGTTCTCAGCGAATCCGAGGAGGAAAACAACATCCTCGACGGCGATTTTGTAGATATTTCTCTTGCCGACAGCGGTGAATTTTTCATAATTTTTTCAAACAACTCCTCGAAGTGGGAAAACAATCTTCTCTACTACATTCCGAAAGAAGGCAAGGTCTATAAGATAGATTCGGGACTTAACGCTTTTGCGGCGAATCCGATAGACTACAGCTCCGTTACAGGAAAAATTTACTATTTTGTTGATAAAAAATCGGATACATATCTGAAGGCTCTTGACAGCGAAACATTCGATGAGACCGAAATGCTTCTTGAATACGGCCCGGCCGCGTTAAGAGTGAAATACGACTACAAGTGAGGGAACATGAAAATTGTAAACGGAAATGATTTAACGATCGAAGATGTCTGCGCCGTAGCGTGCGGAAACGAAGAAGTAAAACTGCCGGGAGAGCGCGAATTCTGGGAAACTTTGGAAAAATCGCGCAAATTTCTGGAAGATTACGTCAGAACAGGAGTCCCTGTATACGGCGTTACGACCGATTTCGGCGACAGCTGCGACAACCAGATAAGCATTGACAAGGCGGGCGAGCTCCAGCGGACGATCTGCACATATCACGGCATCGGCTTAGGCCCGAAATTCGACCGCAAAACAGGAAGAGCGGTCGTTCTTGCGCGTCTTAACAGCAACGTAAAAGGCGGTCACTCGGCAATTCGCCCTGAACTTGCCGAAATGATGCTCACTCTGCTCAACAAAGACATAATCCCCGTCATTCCGCAGCTCGGCTCTGTCGGTGCATCCGGCGATCTCACTCCGCTCAGCTACCTTGCGGCAGTCATCATGGGCGAGCGCGACGTTTACTACAAAGGAAAAGTTGTCCCCGCGGCCGATGCAATGAAAGCGGAAGGGATAAAACCGCTTCCTATCGAGGCTAAAGAAGGACTTGCGCTGATGAACGGAACCAGCGTAATGACTGCGGTCGCGGCTCTTGCATGGAAAAAAGCGGAAAGACTGGCAAAAATTTCAGACTTTTTAACCGCTGTAACATCTGAAATCACACGCGGCAAAGACACTCCGTTTGCAGAAAAAGTAAGCGAAATCAAAAACCACCGCGGACAGTGTGATTCTGCGGCATATATACGCGAAATCATTAAAGATTCAAAACGTGTTTTCAGATACGAGGATTTCCTTAAAAATAAAATCGATTCGATCGAAAACAGAGGCTTCATCAAGCAGCAGAACAAGATCCAGGACAGATATTCCATCCGCTGCGCGCCGCAGATAACCGGCGTTTACCGCGACACACTGCGCTTTGCAAGAGAGCTTATAACCGAAGAACTCAATTCAGCCAACGACAATCCCCTTGTCGATATCGGAAGCGGCAGACTTTTCAACACCGGAAACTTCTACGGCGGTCACATCTGCGCTGCATGCGACTACCTGCGGACGGCACTTGCCAATATCGCCGATCTTTCCGACAAACAGGCCGAAGTCATTATCGACGGCAAATTCAACGGACTCACCGAAAATCTGATCCCTTTCACTCCCGAAAATCATCCGAGAGCAGGACTCAGACTCGGTTTCAAGGCAGTCCAGATAACGATAAGCGCGATACGCGGCGAAGTTATGACATACTCCTTCCCAGTCAGCATCACAAGCGCTCCGACAGAAGCTCTCAATCAGGACAAAGTTTCGATGGGAACGATCTCTGCACGAAAACTTGCCGAGCAGACTGACCTCGTATTTTTGCAGTTCGCGGCCCACATTCTCGCCGCAATGCAGGCGGTCGACCTTGCGGGAAAAGACGAATTCTCCTCATTCACGCAGAAAATCCACGCGGAAATCCGCAAGATCAGCGTATTCGTTGAAGACGACCGTGCTCTGGATAAAGAAGCCGAAGCAGTAGCCGAGTGGCTCAAAACAACGGAGATCTTCGGGTAAACAATAATCCGACAAGGAGGCACAACATGAGCAAAAATTTGGTTATCTATTTTTCGGCTGGCGGTCACACAAAATTGAAAGCCATCCAGCTTGCAGAGGCTATTCAAGCCGATGTTTTCGAGATCGAGCCGGCGAAGAAGTACACGAAAGCCGATCTTCTGTGGATGAATCCGCTTTCACGCAGTTTCCGCGAAGTCGCTACGAGAAAGAGCAAACGCCCTGAGATCGTCGATAAAGATCTCGATTTAACGGGCTATGACAAGATCTTTCTCGGCTTTCCGATCTGGGGCTGGGCAGCTCCTTCGATAGTCAACGCATTTCTGGAAAAGCACGATTTTTCAGGTAAAACAATCGTCGTTTTCGCAACGAGCGGCGGCACGATGAAGCTTGACGGCAGCGTGAAATCGCTCATTCCTTCCCTTTCTGAAACTACGATCGTCAAAGAAGGCAGAGTCCTCAACGGAGAATGGACAAAAGAAGAACTTGCTGACTGGGCAAAAGGTCTTTAGATTCTTCGTCATGTTGAGGCTTTGCCGAAACATCTCTGTTTTTTTCGACGCGCCACAAAAATATTGTCGAAATATCGAATTTTCGAAATATCGATATATCGATGGCGCGAATTGATACTTCGAAGGCGGCGAATCGATAATAACGATATAACGATGAATTAGAGAACAACCGATTCTTTGTGAACGCCGAAAACTTCTTCGAGCGTGCCTGCGATCTCGCCGAGTGTCGCATACTGTTTTACAGCGTCGAGGATCTTCGGCATAAGGTTGTCACTGGTCTGAGCCGTAGCCTTGATGATTGCAAGGTGTCTCTTGACCGCATCGTTGTCACGTGCTTCCTTGACAGCCTTGATTTTAGCGATCTGAGCGACCTGGATCGACGGGTCAACTTTAAGAAGGTTAGCCGGAGCCGGTTCCTTGATCTGGAACTTGTTGACACCGACAACTACCTGTTCGCCGCTTTCGACTTCAAGCTGATAGTGGTAAGCGCTGTCCTGAATCTCCTGCTGGACAAAGCCTTTTTCGATCGCTTCGACCATTCCGCCGAGCTCATCGATTCTTGCGATGTATCCTTTAGCCTTTTCGTAAATGCTGTCGGTAAGAGCTTCGATGTAGTAGCTTCCTGCGAGCGGATCTATCGTGTCTGCAACGCCGCTTTCGTAAGCAACGATCTGCTGCGTTCTGAGCGCGATACGAACGCTGTCTTCAGTCGGAAGAGCCAAAGCTTCGTCACGGCTGTTGGTGTGGAGCGACTGGGTTCCGCCGAGAACTGCCGCCAAAGTCTGGATAGCGACGCGGACGATGTTGTTGTCGGGCTGCTGTGCTGTGAGCGTGCATCCTGCCGTCTGAGTGTGGAAACGGAGCATCTGCGATTTTGCGCTCTTCGAGTTGAAGCGGTGCTTCATGATCTCAGCCCAGAGTCTTCTTGCAGCGCGGAATTTTGCGACTTCCTCAAGAAGGTTGTTGTTAGCATTGAAGAAGAAGGAAAGACGCGGCGCGAAAACGTCAACGTCAAGTCCTGCCTTGATCGCAGCTTCAACGTAAGCAATACCGTCTGCAAGGGTGAAAGCGACTTCCTGGACCGCGTTCGAACCTGCCTCGCGGATGTGGTAACCCGAAATCGAGATCGTGTTCCACTTCGGAACATTCTGCGCACAGAAAGCAAAAATATCGGTGATAAGTCTCATCGAAGGCTTCGGCGGGAAGCGGTAAGTGCCTCTCGCGATGTATTCCTTGAGAATGTCGTTCTGAATAGTTCCGGTGAGTTTGTCAGCCGAGAAACCCTGCTTTTCGGCAACTGCGATATACATCGAAAGAAGGACAGAAGCGGTTCCGTTGATGGTCATTGATGTCGAAACATCGCCCAGCGGAATACCGTCGAAAAGAATTTCCATATCTTTGAGAGAATCTATCGCAACGCCGACTTTTCCGACTTCACCGTCACTCATCGGATGATCGGAGTCGTAGCCGATCTGCGTCGGAAGGTCGAAAGCGACAGAAAGACCCGTCTGACCGTTGCCGAGAAGGTATTTGTAACGTTTGTTCGATTCTTCAGCCGTTCCGAAACCTGCATACTGACGCATCGTCCAGAATCTGCCGCGGTACATTGTCGGCTGGACGCCTCTGGTGAACGGATATTCGCCCGGCACGCCGCGTGTTTCGAGGTATTTTTCGTCCTCGTTTTCAGGAATGTAGAGAGGTTCTACAGTTTCGCCGTAAGATGTTTTGAAGCGCTGCTTCCTTTCGGGGAACTTTGCGACTGCCTTGCCGTAACTACCGGCTTTCCAATTCTCGAATGTCTCTTTTACTGTCATTTTTAACTCCTAAATTAAGTGAAAAAACTCGAATCGCGCGATTTTATTTAGTGGCGGAGAAAATGCAAAGAAAATCATTATCGTCGTTTCGCCGTCCTCTCGCAATTCCGTAAAAATCGAATATAATACCGCGCCGGAGAGACGTTTCTGAAACGTTTCCACAGGATGAGCGGAACAAAAACGGCGGGGTCGTTTTGACAAAACGAAATCAGAAATACCTTGCATTTTTCATTTATTTTCTCTTTTTCGCACTGCTTTTTCTGCAGCTTCCGTTGAAAAAACAGATTTCGGGCAACTGCGACTCCTGGCTTGCACTGACTTATTCCGCACACACTCTGGAAGCGGTCAAATCGTTTTTCACGGGTGAAACTGCCGGAAAGGCTATGTTTCCGGCCGAAAATCCTCTCGCTTACGGAGAATCGGCCCCAGGAATGCAGTTTTTTATAATGATATTCAAAGCTTGCGGCTTGAGTGACCACTGGACGAATTTCTGGTTCATCACTCTTCTTCTGACGCTCACGGCTTTCGGGATCTTTGTTTTTACAGGGAATTTCACTCAGTTTTTTCCCGCAAAACTTTTTGCCGGATTCTGTTTTACGTGCAGCAACATGGTTTTTGCCCACATTGACGATTCAGTCATAATTTTCTTTTTCATCCCGGCCATATCACTACATCTTATCTATCGTTTTTTCGATTCACACAAACTGAAATATCTAATAATTTCAAGTATATTAGCCGGTTTAGAAATTTATTTTTCGTTCTATGTCTTTTTCTACCAGTTTCTGATGATCACGGTTCTTTTCGCATTTCTTGCACGAAAAAACAGTTTAAAAACAAGTGAAACTGCAAAACTTTTTTCCCTCTGCCTGCTTATTTCTTTCGTCATAGCCGCACCGAATTTCTTCTATTACCTTTATGTGCTCTATGACCTTGATTTTATTCCTGTTTTTGAAGCTTTCTACACTGCGAAGATGGCGAGTTTCAACCTTATTGATACCATTCTGGTCCTTCCAGGCAACCTGATTTATCCGAATATCGGTAAATTTTTCGGGATCCCTTTGAACTGGGGTTTTGTCCGGCATTACAACTTCATCGCCCTGCTGCCCCTTGCGCTTTTTGCATATTCGATGTTCAAATGGAACGCTGAAAACCGGATCTTATTCGCACTTTTAGCAACAGTCGGCATATTTTTCGCGTGCGGACCAGTCTTTATGTTCAACATGAAAGAGGTGTTTTATTCGCCGCTCTACATTTTCTACAAACCGATCCCGGTCCTGAAATTCCTTCGTGTCGCAGTCCGCGCATACTTCATATTTCTATTTGCCGTTTCAGTTTCCGCAGCGATCTCACTTGAAAGGATCTGCCGGAAAACCAAGAGGCAGCATCTCGTTATCATTGCATTTTTTGCACTGAATTTCATCGAAAACGTCCCCTTCCCGATCAAAGGTTTCGATGCAGCGGTCACTGAAAAAGTGCCTGAAATCTACGAAACGATAAAGCAGCAGAACATCACCAAACCGCTTATCCTCGAGCTTCCGGCCGAAATGAACGTCGAATTCAAGGCGGAAGAGACGGAAAAATTTCAAAATCCCAAAGATTTCGTTCACAAAAGCAGCGCTAACCCGGAACTCCATGTCCTGAATATGGGGATGTTCGTCGATTCGTGGGACGACATTTTTCAGTATAACCGCGAAATCATCTACACGAACTGGCAGAACCGCCATAAAATCGACTCCGTGAACGGCGTAAACGGATACTTCCCGACCCCGCGCATGATTTTTCAGTCGCATATAAACAGCCTTCCTGATGCCGCGGCGTTCATGTTTTTAAAAAGATCCGGAATAAATTTCATAGTCTGGCACGAATTTATGAAGATAAGGACTGACAGACTTTCCCTGAAAGACCTTGAAAACTCGCCGTGTCTCAGAAAAATCGCGGAAAACGGCGAAGGAAGCACACTTTTCAAATTAGTCAGCTGTGATGCCGGGATTCCGGCGGCAAATCGAGAAAGCAGTAAAAAGTGACGCTGCAAAAACGATCAGAAGGTAGTAAACATAAACCGCAAAATAAATCGTCGATATGCCGGAAGGCTGTCTGTGCTGCCAGAATCCTGAATAAATACCGACACTTTCAACGGCTATCGAAACTATATTCAGCAATGCCGCAGAAATCACAAAAACCGCAGCCCGCAGATATTTTCCAGAGAAAAATCCCGATATTTTCAATGCGGCATAATTGATGATTCCAGAATAAATCCCGGCAATCAAGACTATCAGAACAGGAAATTTGAAAAACGGGAACGGAAGTACGACTTCAGGATAAAACGTGCCGACACCGGCAAACACCGTTTCATTCACGATTTCCAAAACCGCTGCAACAGCCATCGAAGCAAAGAGCGGCATTCCGATTTTTCTGAAAAAATACCAGAGAAAAGGGATTGTTGCGACAATAAGAACTATTTCCATTTAAAATCCCGAAATTTACCTTGCAGAGACGTCATATATGGCGTCTCCGTGACAGAAGAGCCAATCGCGCAATTTTATTTAGCACGCCGGGAAATGCAAAGAAAATCATTATCATCGATCCGCCGCCTTCGAATATCGAAATTTCGAAATATCGATATACCGACAAAAGTCAGGCGGCGTCGAAAAGAACGAACTTAATCGACAATCACGACAAGAATTCCTTTTCAATGACGTTTATCGCCTCGATTTTCTGCTCGTTGCTCGCATGCTGATATATCTCATGCACCATCGCAGACCTGTGCCCTACAAGTTCCATCACGACATTCATCGGGATTCCGTGAGCCGCACAGAGAGAGACAAAACTGTGGCGGAAGCTGTGAAAGCCGTAGACCGTTGTTTTTCTTGAGCATCTTCATCTTTCCCTGTCGATATTTGTTTCGATTCCTGCCTGACGGAAACACGCCTGAACCATTTTCGAAACTTCATTGTTCCTGAAATATTTTTCCGCCATTCCGGGAACAACATAAACCTCTTCGACTTTCTGCCCTGCCCTCACCCGTTTCAGCTCATCGCAAAGCCCGCCAAGAAGCGG
Source organism: uncultured Spirochaetales bacterium (assembly GCA_902780365.1). GTDB lineage: Bacteria > UBP6 > UBA1177 > UBA1177 > UBA1177 > UBA1177. The sequence continues at coordinate 540 of CACZFE010000040.1, read as the reverse complement.
TATCTCCACATTTTTCTTCAGATGTTTGGTTTTGTTCGGCAGCCTCGAAATGACGGAGTTCTCAAAATCGATCTCGTCCCACTTCAAAGTGGCTGCATCCCCGAGACGCAGCCCTGTGTAAAGCCCGATCATGCACAAAGTCCGCATCTCCCCTTTTGCCATACCGAAAATCTGCTTCAGCTGCGCCTTCGAGAAAGGGCGCTTTGAAATGTGACCTTCGCTCATCTTGTCGACCTGCTGCCACACATTTTTGCGAAGCCCTGCCTCTTCCGCCAAAGCGGAAAAAATCGTCCTGAACTTCGTTATCCTCTCGTTGTAGGTCCGCTCGGCGAACCCTTTTTTCCATTCTTCGGCAAGAAATTTCTCGGCAATCCCCTTTGTGATTTCGCTCATATACTTCACATCGGGAAAATTCCGGCCGACAAACACGACAAAACTGTTCCACATGTTGCGGTAATCGCCATAAACCCTCTCGGAAATCACCCGTTTCCTCGGTTTCGCCCTGAAAAGCTCAAAAGCATCCCACAACGCAACAGTTTT
>CACZFE010000039.1 GCA_902780365.1 uncultured Spirochaetales bacterium | reverse complement strand
CATGTGGACAAAGTATATTCAGTTTAGCAAAGTACGGAAAAGTAAGAGCCACCGCATGTCCATGAGGATAGCCATACTTACTTGTTAGGATATATGACATCGCGTGAGGTGCTGTTGTACGCGTGAGATTGATTGCTTGTCCTGCCATATTCGCCCCCCCCATCATCATCTCTCGCCAACTACGTTGTACTATACATGAGCCGCGGGATTCTATAAACTGCGTTAATCCAAAGAATAACATCACGATTGCTTCTTTTGAAAAATAATCAGATTCATCGGTAGCCAATCTATTCCAATACGCCTCTATTGCTTGCGCAAATGCATCGAATGCACATGTTGCTGTAAGGTATTTGTTTCCACTCATCGTAAGTTCCGGCATCAATATTGCTATGTTCGGTAACATCTCCGGAACTTCTATTGATTGTTTAGCGCCTTTAATATAACAAACCGCGAACTTGGTAGATTCTGCTCCCGAACCAGCCGTAGTAGGAATTGCAATCAATGGAACAAAAATTTTTGCATAATGTCGTATCAGTTTTGCCATATCCATCACACTGCCTCCACCGATTGCAATGATTGAATCAGGGTGGAATTGTTTACAAAGTTCTTCTCCTTTTATAACCTCTTCTTCTTTCGGATTCGCAGAAAATAATGCAGTTTAATCTTCAGTACACGGCTTACAGCGTTGCGTTCGAGCACGACGGCAACTTTTTTGCAGTAAGCGACGGCGCGGTTATAAAGCGCTATCCGGTAATTTACAAAATGTGGGATCAGGATCCGGCTAAACTTCTGGAGGATACCCAGAAAGAAGCCGGGAAAAAACTTGAAGGTTTCAAACTTGTCCCGTTTTAGAAAGTATTTGATTTTATTAGATAAGCATCACTGAGCAGCCGTCTGATTTGCTTTCTTCTTTTTCAGCAGGTGCTGCGGAATCGCCGTCAGCAGTGTCTTCTTCCGGGGCTGCGCCGTCGGTCGGTACTTCTTCTTTGTCACTGCCATCTTCCGATGAAGTAATATCGTCATCATGCGGAATAAGTTTAACATGGCAGGTTTCACAGCAGTTGTCATCTTTGCAGTTTTCGAGACATTCCAAGCGGGTTTGATATTCTGTTCTAAGTTCACTCATTTGACAACATTTTGGGATTGAGCCAGGTAATCCTTGAGAGTGAGCATAATCGTAATGATATGCTGGTGAATCAAGGATCTCTTCGACATCTTCATCTGTAAGCAGCTCGAAGCAACCATCCGCAAAGGTTTTTATGTAAGAGATACATTGATTTAAAATCTCTTGATCCTCGCAGACATCTCTTACCGTCGCAGGTTCTGTTCCGCATATTTCGACAAGTCTGTTGCAGTTTTCTTCTTCACTCGTTTCTTCATTGAATTCAGCAATTCCATGGTATCCCCCTTCTACCGCTCCGTTTGCCGACCAGACACCCTTACAACTACAACCATATTCGCCGTTTTGTTCAATATAACATTCACCAGCTTCATTTTCGCATTTGAATCCGGCGTCCTTGCACTTCTTTTCAAGATTGGCAAGACATTCATCTTCTGTCGGCAGAGTTGTCGGCATACCGTAATTGCCACCTTCTCCTCTGCCTTCACCGTTACGGCAGATGCAATCCTCTGAATAGTTGCCGTTTGAAGTGATTTCATAAGTACATTTTCCCATCTTTGATTCACAAGTTACTGTTTCGGCAAAAAGTGTTGCTGCCGCAATCATAATTGCGACCAAAATCAATGATTTTTTCATAATACCCTCCATTAATTAACACTGACTCGTAAACCGATGTAAAGTTTGGATTGTGGATCTCTCAGTGCATATTTTGATACTAAGAAACAAGCAAGTCTTTTCATTTGTTCCCTCCTAAAAAATGAGAAAAAACATTTCGTTTTTTGAATAAACTTAGATATTATATAAAGAATTTCTGGTGTGACAAGTATTTATTGAAAGATCAATAAAATATTGTCTTTTTTTGTTGTGTTTGAATATAATTCATCGTTTTTTTATTTAAGGAGGAAAAATGTCGGAAATAAAGAAACTTGGCGAAATTCTCAAACGGAAAAACATAAAGATAAGCGGCGCAGAGTCGTGCACAGGCGGCATGGTCGCGGCTGAAATCACCTCTGTCGACGGCATTTCCGCGGTTTTCAACGAAAGCTTCGTCACTTATTCCAACGATGCGAAACACCGCAATCTCGGCGTGTCGGAAGAAACTTTGAAAAAATTCGGGGCTGTCAGCGAGGAGTGTGCCAGGGAGATGGCTGAAGGCGCGGCTTCAAGAAGCGGAGCGGATATCGCTTTTTCAGTCACAGGCATAGCGGGACCGACCGGCGGAACGAAGGAAAAACCTGTGGGAACAGTATGCTTCGGCGTTTTTTTCAAAGGAAAAACCGTCACCACGACGGCTCATTTCAAAGGCGGCCGCGAGGATGTCAGAAAATCGGCAGTCGCTTTTGTGATCGATATGATGATTTCTTTAGTTGAACAGGAACTCGGTTGAATTCCAAATATTGCCAAATCTCTTTTTTCAGGTAGTATAGGCGGACTTTTTTATGGAGGTTGTTTAATATGAAAAAAAATGTGCTGTTTTTTGCGGCGATGCTCTTTTTGTTTGCCGTGGTTTCATGTAACAAAGCCGCTTCGTCGGCATCGGAGACTATCGCTTCCGAAACCAATCTTAAAACTGTTATCGTAGGTATTCCCAATTCCGATTCTTCGGATCTCAAGGAAATAACCGACACTTTTTCGGTAGAGGATGAAAGAGTCGCGCTCCGTGCATACTGGAATGCCGGCAAGAAAGGATATACCGCAGAGTATCTGTGGATAAATCCGGAAGGAAATGTCGCATATTCCAAAGTCATGGAGATGAAACCGGAATGGAAGCGTTCGCTTGTTTACTACAGAGGTCCGAAGCCGATGGCTGCCGGAAACTGGCGTCTTGATGTCAGAGTAAACGGCAAACTTTACGGAAGAACGACTTTCACGGTTGTCAGAGAGCGTTCCAAAGTGCCTCTCGTAGCTCAGATCGAGGCTTTCAACAGCGAAAAGATCACTCTCGAAGAGGCTCAGCTCCTGGCTGACAAAATCCGCTGCTTTGCAGATAAAAAATGCTCGGCTGAAGAGGCTGTTTCGGCTGTTCCGGCTGAACTCGGCGGCAAAAAAACGGGCCTTGCAGTCTCGATTTTCAGGAACGCAACAGTTACAGATATGATAATTTCTTCTTCGGCGACTATTGCCGCTGCCATGAAAGAACTTACCGAAAAGATCAAACCAGACGACAGTGCTCCTGCATCGGTCGAACTTTCGGTCCTTCATTCTCAGATGGAACTTAAGAATCCGTCTGAGCACCTTCTCAATGCAAAAAAGAGAGCCGGAATGGGATTTACCCTTTCAAAAGACGGCAAAAGTGCGGCGATGCTTCCTGTTTATATCGTGAGAAATCAGATAGAAGACGGTATCGGCGTGGTACGTCAGCTCGCGGTCGATGCAGGCCTTGCCGAACACGAGTGGAAAGACGCGAAAATATCAGTTTTCATGACACAGAATTTCGTTCTCAGCGAAAAAATGGAAAAGGCAAAAGAGCTCGCATTCACGAGAAGCCGCGTATACGTCGAAAACGTAACGAGACAGGATCTGATCGATGCAGTCAACAACTCCTGGGGCTGGTATCTGAGAAACCAGATCACAGAAGGCGAGGAAGCGGGAAGATACATGTATACATTCTTCCCGTCGAAAGATTACGAGCCTGCTGAAGACTGGGGACTCAGAAACCTGAACGCGATCTTTGTTCTTGCCGAGATAGCGAAAGACCAGAAGGATCCGGTAAAGATCGCAAGCGTCAAAAAGGCTATCGACACTTTTGCGAGATTCATAAAGGACGGTCATGGCGGAAAATGGCTCGACTGGCCTTATCAGCGCAAAGTCCACAGCATAGCAGGGACCGCTTTCCTTATGGCGGCTATGGTCGAACTTGAAGTCCCCGGCTACGAAGATACGATGAAGCAGATGGTCGACGCTATAATCTCACTGCAGCAGCCCGACGGAAAACTTCTTACCGATTTCAACGGAAAACACAGAGATGTCGACCAGAATTACTATCCGGGCGAAACACTTCTCATGCTCATGCGTTACTACAAAAAAACCGGCTACAAACCGGCTCTCGAAGCGGTCGAAAAGGCTTATCCTTTCTATCAGGCATTCTGGAACAAAAAGGAAAACCAGCAGGGACCCTTCGTTCCGTGGCAGGCTCGTGCTTATCAGGAAGCTTACAGCGCAACTAAAGACAAAAGATACGCTGATTTCGTTTTCCAGCTTATGGACTGGATGCTCAAAAAGTACAAACCGCTCGGCAGCGATGCCGAACCCGGCAGACAGGGAGCTCTCAGCACTCAGTTCGCAGGAACGGGCGTTTACTCGGAAGGCCTTTCCGCTGCGACCAGGCTTGCACGCGAAGTAGGCGACAAAGAGCGCTACGAGAGATATTCAAAAGCTCTCCGCGGCATGATGGGATATGTTCTCGGACTTCAGTTCAAAGATGAAGACACATACTGGGTAAAACGTCCCGACAAAGTCAGAGGCGCGCTCAGCATGAGGCCTGACAACGAAGAACTCCGCATAGATTCAACTTATCACGCGATCTCCGGCGTTCACTACACCAGCAAACTTTTCACTGACGAAGAGTGGAAAGCGATCGAATGGAAATAGCTTCCTCTTTTTGCCCCGAGATCATTTACGAAGACAACCATCTTCTCGTTGTCGTCAAACCGCAGGGGATCCCGGTCCAGAAAGCTGATTCGTCAAATGACGACTTCCAGAGCATTCTCAAGGATTATCTCAAACGGAAATACGACAAGCCGGGAAACGTTTTTTTAGGCATCGTTCACAGGCTCGATCAGCCCGTCGGCGGAGTCATGGTTTTCGCAAAAACTTCAAAAGCGGCATCAAGGCTAAGCGAACAGATCCGTCAGAACATCTGGAAAAAGCAGTATCTTGCAGTCGTTGACGGCGTTCCGAAGCAGAAAAGCGGCGTTCTGGAAGATCATCTCGTCAAAAACGAGGCAACGAACGAAGTCTTTGTCTCGAAAAAAGAGGATCCCAAAGCAAAATTTGCCCGCCTTTCCTACGAAACTCTTGAAACTTCAGGAAACCGCTCGCTTTTAAAAATCACGCTTGAAACGGGCAGGGCGCATCAGATCCGCGTCCAGCTTTCATCACGCGGATTCCCGATCGTGAACGACCACAAATATAACAAAAACTCCAAAAATATCAGTGACATAGCTCTTTGGGCATATTCACTTGAGATCATTCATCCGATAACTAAGGAAAAGCTCGTTTTCTCCAAAGAAATGCCTGAAAATATGGGGTTGCGGTAAGATATGCAGCACCAGCTTGAAATAAACGGCAGGATCCTGGAATACACTCTTGAACGGAAGAAGGTGAAGAACCTGAATCTGAGGATAAGGCGGGACGGAAGCGTCTATGTTTCGGCAAACAAGTCTGTTCCGCTGGATTACATCGAGAATTTTTTAAGGTCGAAATCGGACTTTATTTCCAAGGCGGTCGAGCATTATTCTGAAGTTGTTTCTCAAAAGGAATCTCCGAAAAAATATGTGGACGGGGAATCGTTCCGTGTTCTTGGGCATGATCTGAGGCTGAAAGTGCTGCGCGGAGCGAGGAACGAGGTCAAAAACGACGGCGTTTTCATAACTTTGCGGGTGAAAGATCCTTTTGATACGGGTATGAAAGAGCGGGTTTTCCGCAAGTGGCTGCATGATCTCTGCCGTGAAACTGTGACAAAATTATGTGAAGCGGTCTATCCGAAATTCAAAAAATACGGGATAGATTTTCCTGAAATAAAGTTCAGAAACATGGTTTCGCGCTGGGGAAGCTGCACGCCGAGAAGAAAAACTCTTACTTTCAGTTATGCGCTTGCTACGGTTCCGGTTTCGTGCATCGAATACGTCGTCATGCACGAATTCACCCATTTTCTGCATCTGAACCATTCGCCCGATTTTTACCGTCAGCTTGCGGTTTTCATGCCTGACTGGCGAGAGAGAAAGAAACTTCTTGAAAAAAGTGTGTGAAAATCACTTGATTTCTTGGAAAAATACAGCATACTGTTTTCGATGAAAAAGGGAGCGCGCTCCTGTTTTCATCGAAAATTCATGCAGTGGAGGTGTTTATGTATAAAAAGCGCACTATTGAGCAAACGATTTTGGAAATGGGCGAATCTTTTCCGTGCATTGTTGTTTACGGTCCGCGACAAGTAGGAAAATCTACGACTCTTGATTATATTTTCCCCGAGAGCATGAACAGAGTTACTCTTGACGATCTTGCCGACCGGAATCTTGCACGTGAAAATCCTAAACTTTTTTTAGAAATGAATCCGTGGCCTGTAATTATAGATGAAATTCAAAAAGTTCCGGAACTTCTTGATGAGATAAAAATCAAAATTGACGATCAGCGGAGGATCTGGCTCCAAAACGGTGAAGAACGGCAGCTGATGTATATTCTCACCGGATCAAACCGCTTTGAACTGCAGGAAGGTATTTCAGAATCTTTGGCAGGTCGATGCGGAATTATAGAGATGTTGTCGTTTTCACAAATGGAAAAATTTGGAATTCCCTCTGAACCTTTTACTCCTAAAATTGAAGAACTTATTTGCCGCGTTCAAAAAACAACGGTTCGGTATCGGACAAGAAGTCAGATTTTTGAAGATATTTTTAATGGCGGAATGCCGGATATTTGCACCGGGGTTTCAAAAAGAGAGGCGTATTTCAAATCCTACGTTAACACTTATATCGAAAAAGATGTGCGTAAACTCATTTCCGCTTCAAACGAAACTCAGTTCAGAAATTTTATTTCCATTGTGGCTCTGCGCACGGCACAGGAAGTGCATTATGACGAGATTGCCTGTGCTGTCGGAATTGATGTCAAAACATGCAAACGATGGCTTTCGATCCTTGAAACTTCCGGAATAATTTATTTTCTGCAGCCGTATATGGCAAAAGTTTCAAACCGGATCATAAAAGCTCCCAAGCTTTATTTTACCGATACCGGATTATGCGCTTTCCTTTGCAAATGGCCGGATGCAAAAATGCTTGAAAATTGTGCTATGAGCGGGGCGTTTTTTGAAACCTTCGTTGTAAGTGAAATATTAAAGAATTTCTTTGCATTCAATAAAAATCCGCGGGACTATCTTTATTACTACCGCGATATCGACCAGAAAGAAATCGATCTGCTCTATGTGGATGAAACAGGAATTTATCCGATTGAAATAAAAAAAGGAGTCTCTCCGAAAAATCCCGACAAAAATTTCAAAGTCCTGCAAAAGTACAAAAAAGAAGTAAATCGTGGGCTTGTGATTGACTGCTGTGACAAAATAAGGGCTTTGAATGAAAATTCATTCTGTTTCCCGGCTTATTTACTTGGAATATAGAGGAACATCCGGAGAGAAATGCCTGAAAATATGAAAAAACTGGTGTAAAGACGTTCAACGTCTTCAGTGTCAGAACCTGTACCCTGTCTCGAACATCATGAATTCGTTGTGACCGTATAAAAAGCGGCCGCGCCATTCTTCTTTTACTTTATCTGTTCTGTTGTCGTCATCATCGCGTTCATAAGGTCTTTCATAAAAAAGATCGCTTTTATAGTGTGAACTTCCGAAGTCGCCTCCGATTGAAGTCGAGAAAAACCAGTTGTTGGTGAAGACAAAGCTCAGTCCGAGCGACCATGTTCCGCTGATTTTGTAGTTATATATTCTGTGATTCCATGCTTTTATATCTTCGGATAATTCTTCAGCGTACTCTTCATCGGAAGATCCGTATCCGAATTTGAATATGTTGCTGTTTATTCCGAGTGAGACTCTTGGTTCTATGCTTTTAAGTGCGCCGATGCCTGCTTTCAGCTCGTATGCAAGATTCAATGTTACAGGAATTCTCATGCGGTGTATGAGAATATGAAAATCAATAGTGTCATCATCATCGTAATAGTCATCGTATAAATATCTCGGATTATTGGTTCTGTTTATCCATGTCGTTGGTGCCCAGTACTGGAAGTCAAAGCCGAAACCTAAGTAGAGATTTCCTTCACCTCTGCCGCTCTCTTTTTTGAATACCAGCCAGTTGAAATCGAAGCCTGCTGAAACTCCTAACTGGTTCTTTAAAAAGTACGCGTAAGTATATCCAGGTAACATTCCGGCCGTTCCGCTGAAATCGGCACCGATGCCGAATTTGAAACGGGTAAAAAAGTTCTTGTCATTTTTAGGATCTACTGTTTTTTCTGTTTTGCCATCGGAATTGCTTTTGTCGGTTTCTGCAGTTTGTTCTTTTTCTTCTGTTTTTTCGTTTCCGTTTTTGTCAACATAACTGTTTTCATGGATAAGGATCTGATCTTCTGCAGAAAGTGTGAAAAAAAGGAGCATGATAATCATAAAATAAGAAAAATTTTTCATGATGACCTCATTTTGTTCAAAAAACATAAACGCTTTATGTTAAAGATGTGATGAATAAATGCAAGTTTCAGATCAATGTTTCCAGCAGTGCCTTGCACCCTTTTGAAACATCGTTCCAGGTTGCATCGAAATCACCTGTGTACCACGGATCGGCGACATCGCGGTTCAGGCCGGCGTAGTTGAGAAGAAGTTTTATCTTGTTTTCAGGGTCACCGCCGCAGATGCGTGTCATGTTGCGGATGTTCGCGCTGTCCATGCCGATGAGAAGGTCGAATTTCGCATAATCGTCTGCGTTCATCTGACGTGCTGTTTTTCCGGCACAACCGATCCCGTGCTCTGCAAGTTTCCTCTTTGCGGGCGGATAGACGGGGTTCCCAATCTCTTCGGTGCTTGTTGCGGCAGATTCTATCCCGAATTTGTCGGTTAGACCCGCGTCTGCAACTAATTTTTTCATAACGAATTCAGCCATCGGACTGCGGCAGATGTTGCCGTGGCAGACAAAAAGTATTTTGATCATTTACTCCTCTTTTTTTATGACAAGGCACGCATTCGCGCCGCCGAAAGCGAACGAGTTCGAAAGACAAATTTTTGTTTGATATAAGTTATCGTTTTTATTAACGAAATTGAGTTTTGGCATTTCGTCGTCGAAAACTCCGTCCCAGATCTGCGGCGGAAGAACATTGTTTGTGATTGCAGCAAAGCATACCGCGAGTTCGAGTGCGCCGGCTGCTCCCAAAGTGTGGCCGGTAATCGGTTTTGTGGTGGAGCAGGGGACTTTGTAAGCTCCGAAAACGGCATCGACTGCCTTTGCCTCCATCGAATCGTTGAACTTTGTCCCGGTGCCGTGAAGGTTGATGTAATCGACTTCTTCCGGCTTTATCTTCGCGTTTGAAAGTGCTTTCTCTATCGCTTTTTTTGCTCCAATTCCGCTCGGATCAGGGGAAGTCATGTGGTGTGCATCGCAGGATTCGCCGTAACCGAGAAGGCAGATTTTGGGCATTGATTCGTCAAGCGGTTCTTTCGAAAGGAGGAAAAACGCCGCGCCGTCGCCTAAAGTTATGCCGGATCTATTTTTGCTGAAAGGGTTTGTGATGCCGCCTGATATCGCTTCCAAAGAGGCAAAACCGTCCAAAGTCGTGTCGGATGCGATGTCGATCCCGCCGGCGACTGCCGCGTCGCACAATCCCGATTTTATGAGTTCAGCAGCTTTTATTATTGCTCCTGCACTTGAAGAGCACGCCGTCGAAAATGTGCAGACAGGGCCGGTTAAGCCGTATTTTTCGGCAATGAAAGTCGAAACATAGTCCGCGCCCTGCATTTCGATCGAATAATCTTCAGGAAATGCGCCGTTTTCAAAGTATTTCCGGTGTCCTGCGAGAGAAAACTCTGTCCCGTTGTCGCACGATCCGACGCAGACCGCGATCCTTTTTTCTCCGTATTTTGACTTTGCTTTTTCGATAATGCTGCCGATCTGGTCAAGTGCTGCCTCTTCGATCCTGATTATTTTCATATCGAATCTGCCGGATGAGGGGTTCAGCTTCGATTCATCGATTCTGGCCGCGAAAAAAGTGCTTCCGGAGAATGTTTCATAGCGTTTTATCCCGTTCTGGTCTCCTTTTAGAAGTGATTTCCAGAGTTCTTCGGCGTTTTTTCCGGCTGCCGAAAAAACAGCCGGACGTGACAAGTATATTTTCATTTTTTATCTCCCGAAGTGTAGAAAAGTGCGGCCAGGTATGCGGCGCAAAGCCCAGTAAATATTGAAAAACCTATCAAGTGAACCGGCTGGAAGGAACTGAGTGCGAGCGCGCCGAATGAAACTATTGTTGTGAAAAACGAAAGGAAAATGGCGAAAGGTTCGAGCCTTTTTTCAACAGGGTCTTTGGTCTTTTCGTTTTCCTGTGTGTAAATTATGTAGTCGAGCCCGAGCCCGAAGACTAAAATTATGCCAGTGACCGAGAAAAATTCAGGTCTGGTATTCGTTGCTGCGAAAACGGCCGATGTCGCAAGAATTACGATGAAGGGTATTGAGATTATTTTGAGTGACTGCCGCGTGTTGTAGAAGAATCTGAGGACGATGAACATGAGTATATATGCGGCTAAGAAGAATTCGAGGACGATGGTTGTCACTTTGTCGAGGTCTGAATTTATGTCTTCGACTTTGTGGACGAAATAGATACCTTCGTTTCCTTCGACGATACTTCTGAAAACTTTTGTTTCAGCCATAAAGTTCGGGATAACTATTGAATAATATTTGTCTTTAACTTTCCCGAGCCAGTAAGATGAAAGTGCTTCTTTAATTGAAGAAGGGAAGTCGTCGGAGGTGACTGAAAGGAGCGTTTTTTCTGCCTCTCTGAATGTGTTTTTGAAATTTTCGGCTTCGTTTCCGTCAAATTCCAGCGTTTCAAACTGTTT
>CACZFE010000038.1 GCA_902780365.1 uncultured Spirochaetales bacterium | reverse complement strand
ACAGAGTCGTCGTCATGGACAGTATTTCGAAGAGATTCTCATCCTGCGGCGCTAGGATCGGTGCTTTCGTAAGCTACAACAAAGAGATAATGAAAGCAGCTCTTGCATACGGTCAGGCTCGTCTCTGCCCGCCCACGATCGACCAGATGATGGCTGTAAAATCGGCTGATCTCGACGACAAATATTACGAAACAGTTGTCGGCGAATACAAGAGAAGAAGAGATGCCGTCCTCGCAACGCTCAAAGAGATGAAAGGCGTTGAATACAGAGTTCCGAACGGTGCTTTCTACATCGTAATCAAACTTCCGGTCAAGAACGCGGAAGACTTCATAATCTGGCTTCTCACCGATTTCGACGTCAACGGCGAAACGGTTATGCTCGCTCCGGCTGAAGGCTTCTACTCGACTCCGGGACTTGGCAGAAACGAAGCCAGGATCGCGTTCGTCCTCAACGAAGAGAAGACGAAAAGAGCGATGAACGTCCTAAAGCTCGGTCTTGAAAAATATCTCGAAATCCAGAAATAATTCTTCTCGCCGCCGCCAACTTTGCCGTAACGACGTGACGGCGTAACGGCGTTACGATGACACGGCGGCGCAACGAAATATCGACGGCGGCATTTCTTTATTCCTTGCAAAAAAATTGTTTTATATTATTATATTTAGTCTGTATTTTGCAGGGTGTTGTTATTTTTGAAATATTGAGGAAAAAGTGAAGAAGAAATTTTTAGTTACTTTTTTTGTGCTGTTAGCATCATTCGGACTTTCGGCACTTTCACCGGCGTTTTCTGCTCTCGGAACGGCTGTCGTTTCAGACGACGAAGATGATGAAGAGGAAGAAGAGGAATCTTCCGGTGAAGAAGAGGAATCTTCTTCGGAAGAGGAAACCCCGCAGGAGAGTGACGCCGAGTTTTTCGGTGAAAAGTCTGAAGAGGATCCTTTTGCCAAAAAGGAAAAGGTTGAAGACGATCCTTTTGCGAAAACAGGATCTGCAAAACAGAAGGATGATTTCGTGCAGGGTGGATCCAAGAATTTCTACCCTGATCCGGAAGAAGACGATTTTGTCGTCGAGAAACGTGAAAAAGGCGTCGTTCACCGCCACAAAGAGCCTGATCTGGGCAAAGTTACTGTCTCGACGTACCTTTACTCCGAAGCTTCAGTAAGGTCGAAAAAGCTTTTCGAGCTTTACGAAAAGGATGATCTCATCATTCTCGAAGAGGTCAACGACTTCTACCGAGTCGAATTTCTTGGCAAGGAAGGATGGGTTCCTAAAGATGACGTCCGTCTTGAAAAATGGTCCACTTACATGCTTTCGATCGAGCTTGCAGGCGGTATCGCAGGCGGCGGCGGAGACTTCGAAAACTTCGATATAATCGGCAACTATACGCTTAAACTCAATGTCAGAGTCATTCCGGATTTCGTTGTCGGAATCGAAGGAAGGCTTTTGTCGCTTGATACCGACAACCTTTACTACGGCGGCGGTGTCGCGCTCAGATACTATATCCATGGTCTGAGAACCCGCAAGACAAGAAGCGCGCTTACAGCTTCGGCAGGTTTCATCGGAGGCATCGAAAAAATTGCCGACCGCACAAGACCTAACGGTATCCTGAGCTTCTTCGGCGGCCCTTACGCTTCTGCCAGCCTGGATTACTTCTTCAGAGTCTGGGAATACATCGCGCTCGGAGTCGGCGGCGACTTCACCTACCTGAAAATGTACGGCTCCTTCAAAGGATTCGACCGCAACGAGCAGCTTTTCCAGGGCGGCGGACACATTTCCGTTATGTTCAATGTAATGAGGTGACGATATGAAAAGATTCACTTTTACAGTTTTGCCTTTGATTTTGCTCATTTTTTCAGCGTGTTCACCGGAAATGAGCCACTTCGATATCCAGTGCAGTACTTTCGAAGACTGCGAACTCGGCGAGAAATGTTTCGATGCGCAATGCGTCGACAACCTGATGGAACCGAAAAATCCGCTCGACGAAAAAGAGGAATTCGGCGGCATCGAATATGTCACTAACAAGATATTCTTCCACGGAAGAGTCAGTCTCCCAGACGGATTCATCATTCCTTACGCGAATCTGCAGGTCCAGTACGGAAGAACGAATCTCGTGCAGAACGTAGACCCTGTAAACGGAACTTTCTGGGTCCGCTCGAATGTTGTCGGAACAACGCTTTTCGTGCTGAAAACAAACTATGAGGACGAAACGAAAAATGTTCCGATAATGCTTACGGTCTTCCCTTCGAACGGTGAAAACTACTTCAAGAGAAAACACGTCGAGTTCAGCGTCCGAGAAACTGCAGCAGCCCTTATTTTCCTGCAGCCCGGCATCGCAACGACTGTAAATCCGCTTTACAACGCGGCTCTTCTTGAAAGGATCCGCAGTCTTAAAGCTACAAAAACGCTTATACGCATACTCAAGGACAAAATGGTCACGATAACTCCGAGCATCATAGTTGCCGGCGACCTTGACGTTCAGAACGCGATTGCAGCGGCAGTTGACGAGCTCTACACTGAAACGGCTTCATACATCGAAAACCAGGGAACAGAGGAAAACAAGGAGACAGCAGCCGTTCAGACGCGCAGTTACACGAGAGACCTCACCGTGACTGCCGATGACAAGACGGAAACGTTCCACCACTCCGTTTTAAGAGACCTTCCGAAAGAGGAAAGTGACGAGGAGATCGACCAGATTTACGTAAAATATTTCAACGAAAACGGTGCTGCGGTAAAAACCTACAACTCCCGTCCCCGCTGGGCGTATTTTTATGTCGACGCTATGCCGACGACACCGCTTCTCCCGAACGAAGTAGCTGATAACGGTATCGATGAAACCGCTCTTCCCGTTCTCATAGTTCCGCCTGCACACTACGCTTCACCGACGCTCAGATACCTCATTCAGACATATATCACGCAAAACGAAGAATATCTGACAAAAAAACTTATCGTCGAAGGGCAGCCGAACAGAATGGCTTCGGAAATCGCGACATACTTCGAAGAGACGACCGAAACCGAAAAGACGCAGCTCAGATACAAAAACAACGAGATCAAGGAAGGCCTTCTTGCCAGCTACGTTCCGGCACAGAACAGCGGGAACCTGCTCGGCAGGGCAATGGATCCGATCTGGGCGACATACTTCTCGCAGATTATGCTTCCGATAGTTATGATTTCTGCGGATGTAAACGACAACTTCCTGAATATATTGATGAATTACGATAAAACAGTCAACAAGGGCCTTGCCAGCCATCCGGTCAACGTTGTCGCGAGAGGTATCCGCGAGCGCGGTATCGGACAGCGTGTAAACGACTTCATGAAATCCAGAAAGGCTTCCTTCGCAACCAATCTTTACAAGGATGACCTTTACATCAAAGTCATGGAAGTTATTGTGAACTCCTTTTCCGGTGACACGAAAAGCAGCAAATCGTTCCTGCAGGATCTGAGCAATGCGACCGAAAGCGAATCTTTCGTTATGCAGCTGCAGAAAGTAACAGATCTTATATTCAAAAAGATCGATCCTGCCGACACGATCAAACTTTTCAGAGGTATCGACCAGCCGATTGTCGACTTCACCGACGAAATATTCAACATCGGCAACACCGGCGAGGATATCTATTACTTCAACGAAACTTCCGGCGAATCGGAAAACGTTGACCCCGACGACACTGAAGTTCCTTATCCGACCGACGAAAATGTCTGCATCAACGACTCCTGCCTCTGTAATGACGAAGATCTTCCGGGATGTATGGTGGAAGTCAACGCGGCAGGCAAGGCTTTCATGATGGGAAGCAGCTCGAAAGTGGCTTTCAATCTTGAGAAACCGATCCACAAAGTCACGATGCACTCGGATTTCCTCATTGACAAATACGAAGTAACTGTTGCGCAGTACAAAAAATTTCTCAACGATCCTAAGAACAAGCTGTGGCGTCCTGAAAACGCGATGAAGACCGACGACGAACTCGGCCTCGAAAAGTGCTACGGAAACGATAGTTACCTTGAAGAGTGGTTCGGAAAATACAGCGAGGAAAAATACAAAAGCGGTGCAAAGGACAAAATGCCTGTTACAAGCATCTGCTGGTACGCTGCAAACGCTTACTGCAAGTGGGTCGGCAAACGCCTTCCGACTGAGGAGGAATGGGAATATGCGGCAAGAGTCAGAAGCGACTGCCTGTGCTCCGCTGAAGAAGAGGAATGCACGAAAGAATGTCCCGATATGCCGTGGGAAGACAGTACTGTTGAAGGCTGGATCAGCGGCATAAGCTTCCTTGAAGGAACGAACATCCCCTACAAGGCAAACTACCGCGGAAGTACGGATCCTTACGAACCGAGCAAAGAACTTGAATCGCTGGTTTCGACGGAAGATCTTCTTATGGCATACCCTGAACCGCATGTAACGCCGGTAGGATACTACAACGGTTCAAAATACGACAAGTTCAACTCGAAAGAGGCTAAGAGTCCGAACGGAACCTACGATATGGCCGGAAATGCCGAAGAGTGGGTTTCGACAAGATTCTTCTACTACTCCGACTTGTTCCAGGGCGGAGTTCCTCTTCCCATCGGAGACCAGAGAACGGTCCGCGGCGGAAGCTGGAATACTTCGAGGAAACTTATCCGTTCGACATACAGACGCGGCGTAAATCCGCAGTACAGCTCGAATTCGATAGGCTTCAGATGTGCAAGAGATATAATAGAATAATATAGGTGAAGTGATGAAAAAGATTTTTTACTCACTGCTTTTCTCGGCTCTGCTTCTGGCCATCATGCCGCTCAGTGCCGAAATCGTGCGCGACGGTGACGAATGGCGCGTTTATGACGAAGAGTATTCAGACGAAGTGGAATTTGAATACCGTGACGTGCTGATAGAGCACAACAAGTGGGGAACCGGAGACTGGCTTCCCGGATGCAGCGGAATTATCCCTCTCAGTGTTCTTTTCAATGTAGAATACGGCGCTGAAATGGGAGCCAAAATGAAAGGAAGATCGAAGGCTCAGTGGCCGGAATCGGTCAAAGTCTTCTTTGAAGGGACTCCGGACGGAGGAACAGCCGACATGTTCTACGGAATCAATATGGAAGCAAAATGGAAAAACTGCTACTCGGGGGAAGAAAACGAGCTCAGCAAGTGGCTCAACTTCGACCTCAGTTTTTCGGACGAAAAGATCTATCAGCCGTTTCTGCTTGACGGAAATGTCGACAACCCTGTTTCGATGGAAGACAGCGTTGACCACTTCCAGATCTACGAAGGCACTCTCGCGGAAATGGTCGGCGGCAGCTGCGGACTTTCAGTTCCCGTTATCGGCGACCTCTGCAGCCTCGTCCACTTCAACTTCGAGCTTGACGGCAAGATGTATGTCGAGATTTTCGGCAGCAGAATAGGACTTGACGAAAAGCAGGAACGCAGCGTCTTTACGGACAACCAGTATCTCGTCATCGATCCGCCTGTTGTCGGAACAACAATGGATATTCCGATCTTCTACGAATCGAAGACCTACTACAACATCGATGTCATTTTCACTATAACAATCACGATAAAGATTCTTGAACTCCAGTTCCCGATTCCGATCGAGATACCGATCGTTCCGGGCACTGAAAAGCTGTGGAGATACAACTCGCAGAACGTCACTTTCGATTTCCCTGCTGTTTTCATCGAGTCAAGAGCTCACAAATTCGCAGACACGATGCCTGGTGACGAGGATTACTGGGAATTCGAGGTCGAAAATATAGGAACGCGGAATATGGAGGCGAAAATCACATCAAACGACTCCAACTTTATAGTAATACCTGACACTCTGAACATCATGCCGGGCCAGAAAGGAACTGTCACAGTTTTCTTCAAGCCTTATGATGTAGGGACTCAGAAAGGTGTTATCACGGTTTATACCAACGATCCGGTGGAACCTGTGACCAAAGTTTCTCTCTTCGGCTACAGCAGCGAGAACGACACTCAGTGGACGCAGGTCATAGAAGGCGATGAACCCCGCTGGGAAGTCGGAACAACTGGCAGCGGATGCTCAATTTCCGTGATAGGAGGTGAATAATGTCTGCAGTAAAAAAGATTTTCACTCTGCTTGTTTTCGCGCTTCTGATCTCGGCTTGCGGCATAGAGGATTACCTCTACAAAAAGATCGGACAGGACTTCGACAACTCGGGCGGCACGTATAAAGGTGTCGACGGCGTAACGGTCCATATCGAAGAAGGTTCGCTGCCGGAAGGGACCGATGTCGTCACGATCACGGCTTTCTCGCTCGACACCCCGGCTTTCACCAATGTTTCGAAGCCGGTCACGAACATATACTCCATTTCGCCGGCCGCATTTGAGTTCGCGAAAAATCTGACCGTAGTAATTCCCTATAAAGAAAGTGATTTCCCGAATCTGCTTGACGAACTCGACCTCAAGCCCTATTTCTCGATGGACCGCCAGAATTTCGAGGTTTTCCCGGAAGATTCATACGAACTTGACGTCGAGAACAACCTTTTCAAGATCAGCACGAAATTCCTCGGCAACTTCCACATCGGATTCCCGAAAGACATGGTAAAACAGGAAGATGCCAACCAGGCCGGCATAGCGGAAATGGTGCTCATTCCGGCAGGTGAATTCGAATTCGGAGCTCCTGAAGGCACGCCGACAGGACTTTCGGAAGAGGAAGAAGGACTGAAACAGTCTGAAGGAACAAAACAAATATACCTTTCATCATATTACATCGACAAATACGAGGTTTCGAACAGCCAGTACAGGCTCTGTCAGGATGCAGGCGTCTGCACCGAGCCTGACGATGTAACTTCGATCATGTATCAGAACTACTACTACAACGCTTCCTACGCAGGTTTCCCTGTAATCTGGGTCACATACAACCAGGCGGCAACTTTCTGCCAGTGGGCAGGCAAAAAACTTCCGACTGAAGCTCAGTGGGAAAAGGCGGCACGCGGTAAAACCCTGCGCAAATACCCGTGGGGCGACAAAGATCCTGAAGACAACATCGAAACAGCTCAGGCAAACTACAGCGCGATCTTCGGGGATACAACCACGGTAATCTGGGGAGACGACGGCATTTCACCTTACGGAGTCTACAATATGGCAGGAAACGTAGCAGAGTGGACCGACACATGGTACAATCTTGATTTTTACTACAAGAACAACTCAAGTGACATACAGATCGAAGATCCGACCGGGCCTGCGGAATCGCCGACAAACGAGAAAGTCATCCGCGGCGGAAGCTGGGTTTCGCTTGAAGACGAAATCACGACATATTCCAGAGACAAGGCTTTCCCGAATTACCGCTACTACAACCTCGGATTCAGATGCGTTCAGTCTGTAGGGCAATAAAAGGAGGATAAAATGAAAAAAATCATACTTTATTCGCTTTTTTTCCTTTCTTTCATTTTTATCTCGGTTTCATGCGGCGGAGGCGGATCGACAACAGATTATCCTGATGAAGATTCTATCGACACCACAACGGATTCAGGTGATTCCGTATCCGACGATGACGTTTCAGACACGGGGGATACCGCTGTCGTTCCCGACAATGACACTCCGTCAAGAGACTGCAACTACTCCAGTGCCGACAACAGACTGAAACCGAAAAACGAAGAACTTATTTTTTCCGGTATAATTTTCGGAGAGGCATCCCTCACGAAATATATCTACATCATGAACCGCTGCTATGCGTGTGATGCGGCCGAACCGCTTGTCATTTCAGGTATTTCCATTGTTGACAAAGACGGGAATCCAGATGCCGGGACCTTCGAAATCAAGTCTGACCCGCTCAAAAACGGCAATGTGCTTCTTAAAAACGACGAAGAAGTCGAGATCGGCATATCGGTCGTTGCCTCCACTTGGGAAGACCAGGTACGCTATCTCCGAATAAAAAGCAACGACAAATGCAAACCCGACTTTGATATTCCGCTGACAGCCCAGACGAAACCGACCGGCAGGATAGAAGTAAAAACCGGCGATGATGATCCTGATGATGACATCCTCGTGTTTACCGACGTTCTTGACGAACTTGTGAAAGAAGCTGTTGTCTATAACAAAGGAACAGCCAATCTCAAACTTTCATCTGTCGTTATTTCTGAAGGACAGTCAAAGAACTCGAACGAAATGGGTTTTTTCATCAAAGAAGGACCTGAACCGGGCATTTCCATAGCACCTGACGGAGAACTCACGCTCCAGATCGGCTGCCGTAACGACAAGGAATATCCTTCACCGCTCACCGGCGAGCTGTTTATCATCAACACAGACCCGACAGAATACGGAAAGAATTCCGACAAGCGTATCACGCTCAAATGCGGTCCTAATGTCGAAAAATATCCGACTGCAAAGCTGAAATGCGAACCTGAACAGGTTTCTGTTTTCCAGTGGGCAATAATGGACGGCAGCGGAAGTACCGACAGCGACGGTGAATCGAAGGAAAATCTCAAGTATCTCTGGAGTTTTGCTTCAACTCCAGGCGGGATCTCCCTCGACATAGTTGATGACGCCAACCGTGCAGGCAGCTCTCTCAACGGTGATCCTTCGAATAAAGTCAGCCGCACCGCTTTCCAGGCAAAAATAAAGGGAACTTATACTGTCCGCCTTATCGTCATCAATGACAAAGGTGTAAGCAGCGTCCCGGCAGAATGCAATGTCGAAGCTGTTTCTGACGACGATCTGGCTGTAAAAATGCTCTGGAACAACAAAAATTCCGATATGGACCTTCATTTGATAAAACCGGACGGAGAATTCGGCAACGCAACAAGCGACTGCTACTACTGGAACTGCTCGCCGCAGTATTCAGGTGAAAGACCTGACTGGGGAGTTGAAGGCGAAACAAAGGACGATCCGTTCCTTGATATCGACAACACCAACGGGATCGGACCTGAAACAGTGACGATAAACAAGCCTGAAAACGGTATTTACAAAGTCATCGTCCACGCTTACGACACATCTAAAGGGCCTTCGACCGCCGTAGTAAAGGCTTATGCGCACGGCACCGAAGAAAAATCAGCTTCACTTCTCATGAACCAGACCGACACATGCTGGAATGTCTTCACAATCGAAGTCAGTGACGGCGGTGACGACGGAAAGAAAAAGATCGACATAAAAGAGATAACTCCGGCCGAAGTCTACGAGTGTTCAAGACCCGTCCACTAATTCCGCTTTTACCTGAGGCTCAAAACATGAATGACGTTCAGAATTATATCGACAGCAGAAACATCACTGTAGATCAGGTCGGCATCTGGGACATCGAATATCCTATAGTTGTTAAAGACAGAAAAAACGAATTACAGCACACTGTGGCGAAAGTTGATCTTACCGTCATGCTGCTTCCCGAATTCAAAGGGACGCACATGAGCCGCATAATTGATGTGCTGAACCGTTTCCGAGGAGAGATAACGATAGACAATATCCCGGAATTATTAATGAAAATGCGCGACAATCTGAGTTCGCCGCAGGCTCTGGCCGCTCTGCGGTTTCCCTACTTCATCGAGAAAAAGGCACCGGTTTCCGGAATTTCGTCAATGTTCTCGGTAAACGTCCTTTTCAGCGGGTTCAGCGACGAAAAAGAAGGAAACAGCTTCATTCTCGGAATCCGTGTCCCCGTAACGACACTTTGCCCCTGCTCAAAGGAAATAAGCGCATTCGGAGCGCACAACCAGCGGAGTTTTGTCACGCTTTACGTCCAGTTCAAAGACTTCATCTGGATAGAAGAACTCATTTCGGTGATCGAAGAGAGCGCAAGCTGCGAGATTTATCCGCTTCTCAAGCGTCCCGACGAGAAATTTGTCACCGAAAAGGCTTTTGCCAATCCCGTTTTCGCCGAGGATATCGTCCGCAGCGTCTCGGAAAAAATGATGGAAGACTCAAGAATAAAATGGTTTATGGTTGAAACGCTGCATCTGGAAAGCATCCATTCGCACAACGCCTATGCAAGAATCGAGCGGTTCAAAACGAAATCGACACTTCTCGCCGAGCATCTGCGTATGTTCAAAGGCTTTCCAAGACAGTAAATATCATAATTAAGGAGAATGATTATGAAAAAATCCCTGTTTCTTTTTTTCGTTTTGATTTTCTCGTCTGTTCTTTCCGCAGAAACACTTCACTACTACATTGAAGGCAAAAAGGTCGAACTCACCGAGGATTTTTCAAGTTATTCATTCATCAGAACAACGCTTACTAAAACTAATTTTACCCTTCCGCAGACTGTAAAAGTCCTTAAAAAGCATAACAATATCTCGATTATCGAGATACCCGATGCTGCGGTAAAAGAAAATCTTGCCAAAAACGGTTCTCTTTTTCCGGCTTACATCAAGGAAGGAGTCAAAGTTTACGTCAGCGGAATGATTTTCGTGAAGATCCCCGGGAAACTCACGGACAGAAATGCCGAAAAATGGTGTAAAAATAACGGATTGAAACTTGTAAAACACTATCAGTATATCCCTGAATGGTATCTTGTTTCAGTCGAGGGGAACCCTGTCAAAAAGGCTGCTGAACTCGTAGAGAACAAGATCGCGGAGGCTGCGGAACCCAGTTTTTTTATCCCGCTCAGAAGAAGGGCATTCATCCCTAACGATCCTCTTTTCGTAAACCAGTGGCACCTTCACAACAGCGGTTCCGATTCAACGCTTTCGGGCAGCGACCATGCCCATGTCGCCGAAGCATGGGAAGTTCTGAATGCTTTCAGAGGAAATACCGGCGGAAAAGGGATCAAACTTGCGATCGTCGATGACGGTTTCGACCTTGACCACGAAGATTTGGCAGGAAGATTCGCCGCAGGATACGACTTTGCCGACAATGACAACGACCCGACCTACGATCCCGCCAAATACTACCCTGACGAGCACGGAACAGCATGCGCAGGAGTCGCCGGAGCCGCTACAAATAACGGCAAAGGTGTCGCCGGGGCATGTCCTAACTGCACACTTATCCCGATAAGAATGGATATGGACGGTTACTCTCTCGACGCTCCGGCAATCGAAAGTTTCGAATGGGCGGCAAACGCCGGTGCCGACATAATCTCCAACAGTTGGGGACCGGCTGACAACGACGGCGCTGTCGACATGAACACGGCGTTGAAAAACCTTGTCGCCAACCTCACTTCAACAGGAAGGAACGGCAAAGGGATCATCATTCTTTTCAT
>CACZFE010000037.1 GCA_902780365.1 uncultured Spirochaetales bacterium | reverse complement strand
TATGTCCAGAGCGAGAGAATGGCTGCCGGAATTTATATGAAATATGCCGAAGAGCTTATCGAAAAAGGGTATGCTTACCGCTGCTTCTGCACAAAAGAGCGTCTTGACGACCTCAGAAAGCACTGCGAGGAAAATCATGAGCAGACGAAATACGACAGACACTGCCTCAGCCTTTCGAAAGAAGAGATCCAGAAAAATCTCGACGCGGGAATCCCTTATGTTATCAGACAGAAAATGCCCGATTCGGGAACAACTTCGTTCCACGACGAGGTTTACGGCGACATCGAAGTCGAAAATTCGACGATGGATGATCTTATCTTAATAAAATCAGATGGTTATCCGACTTACAACTTCGCAAACGTACCACGTCGTCCGCGGAAGCGAATACCTGATCTCGACTCCGAAATACAACCTGCTTTACGACGCTTTCGGCTGGGAAAAGCCGCATTATGTCCACGTTTCGCCCGTTATGAGAGACGCGCAGAGAAAGCTTTCGAAGCGTGACGGAGACGCAAGTTATGCCGATTTCATCAACAAAGGCTGCCTCAAGGACGCGCTTCTGAACTATGTCGCGCTTCTGGGCTGGAACCCGGGGAACGACCGCGAAATCTTCACACTGCCTGAACTTATCGAGGCTTTCGACATCAGCGGAATAGGCAAATCGCCCGCTATTTTCGACGAAGTAAAACTTCGCTGGCTCAACAGCGAATACATCCGCGCAATGTCGCAGGACGAGTTTTTGAAGCACGCGATGCCTTTCATCAAGCAGGCTGTAAAACGCGACGATGTCAACTTCGACGTTATCGCCGCAGGGCTTCACAAGAGAACTGAGTACTTCAGCGACGTGATCCCGCAGCTCGATTTTGTCGACAAACTGCCTGAATACTCGGCAGAACTTTACGTCAACAAAAAGATGAAGACCGACAAGGAAAATTCACTTCAGGCACTGCTTCTCCTCAAGCCGGAACTCGAGAAATTCGAGGACTGGGACCACGAGAAACTTTACTACAAAGTCGTAGATATCGCCGAAAAAGCGGGGATCAACAAGAAAGTCCTGCTCTGGTCGATGCGCGTCGCACTCAGCGGGAAGGAACTCACCCCCGGCGGCGGAAGCGACATCGCGGCCATAATCGGCAAAGAGGATTCGCTTCAGAGAATAGAGAAGGGGATCGAACTCCTTCAGAAATCCCAGGCTTAACGCATAATTTCCTTACACAAATCACGATTTATATTGACTTTAAAATATTTAAGTGTAAAATCGCGCGTTTTTTTGAAGCACCTCCGTGCGTTTGTCCCGTGCCTGTCTCTTGTTTGAGAGTGAGCGGGATGCGGAGGGAAGATTATTAACAGGTAATTCTTGGAGGAAAAAATGCCTGAATTAAGAGAAATGCTTAAAGCCGGTGCTCACTTCGGACACCAGAAGCAGAAATGGAATCCCAAAATGGCTCCTTACATTTTCACGGAGCGCAACAACATCCACATCATCAACCTTCAGAAGACGATGGAACTCATCGAAGACGCCAAAAATTTCGTAAAACAGCTCGGAATGGCTGGCGAAATGATCTTCCTTGTCGGAACGAAAAGACAGGCTCAGGAAGTCATCAAACAGGAAGCTGAAAGAGCGGAAGTTCCCTATGTAAACTACCGTTGGCTCGGCGGAATGCTCACGAATTTCGTAACAATCAACCAGTCGGTCAAGAAGTTCCAGAAGTTTGAAGAGATCCTTACCACCGAAAAGAGAAGAATGTACAAGAAAAAAGAGCTTGCTGACATCGAGAAAAGAAAAGATAAACTCGAGAAGAACCTTGCAGGCGTTATGAAAATGGACAAAATGCCGGGCGCTATGTTCGTCGTTGACCCGATGAAAGAGCATCTTGCAGTTCACGAAGCTCAGAAACTCGGTATTCCGATAATCGCAATGATCGATACAAACGGAAATCCTGACGGTATCGACTACCTCATTCCTGCAAACGACGACGGAATGCGCTGCATTTCGCTTGTAACTTCCGACATCGTTGACGCTTATCTCGAAGGTCTTGACATCTACAAACAGAAGATCGCTACCGAGCAGAAAGACAAGAAAGAAAGACCGGCAAGAGGCGAAACAAGAAGTGTTGCAGGCAGAAAGGTCAGAGTTAAAAGAATCCAGACTGCTGAAGCCGAAGAAGAACCGGCTGAAGAAGCAGCAGAAAAAGAATAGGAGGAACTTATGGAAATTACTGCAGGATTGGTTAAAGAACTCAGAGAGAAAAGCGGCGTAGGAATGATGGACTGCAAAAAAGCCCTCATGGAAGCTAACGGCGACATCGACGCTGCTATGCAGATCCTTAAAGATAAAGGCATCGCGAAAGCGGCTAAAAAGGCTGACAGAGTAGCAGCTGAAGGTGCTGTTCTCATTTCCATCGAAGGAAACAAAGGCCTTATGCTCGAACTCAACTGCGAAACAGACTTCGCTGCAAAAAGCGACGGTTTCAAAGCTCTTTCGAAGACCATGCTCGACTACTTTGCAAAGAACGCGAAAGAGGAAAATCAGGTCGTTTCTATGGAAGAAAACTTCTACAATGCAGAAGTTGAGACCATGACGAAAGAAGCTGTTGCAGTCATCGGCGAAAACATCAGACCGAGAAGATTCGTAAAATACGAAGCAGGCGAAAATTCTTTCATCCACTCTTACATTCACATGGGCGGAAAGATCGGCGTTATGCTTGAGATCAAAGCTTGCTGCGCTGAATGCACGACAAAACCGGAAGTTATCGAAATGGCTGACGGAATCGCTATGCAGATCGCTTCGATGCGTCCTGACTGCATCGATGTAGAGTCTTTCCCGCAGGATAAACTTGCTTCCGAAAAGCACGCTTTCCTCGCACAGGTTCTCGAAATGGGAAAACCGCAGGCTGTTGCTGAAAAGATCGTTGAAGGAAAAATACAGAAATTCGTATCGGAAAACACTCTTCTCGAGCAGGTTTTCGTTATGAACAGCGACCTTAAGATTAAAGATTATATCAAAGAAACAGGCAAGAAAGTCGGCTGTGACCTTAAAGTTGTCCGCTTCAACCGTTTTGAACTCGGTGAAGGCATTGAAAAGAAAGTAGAAAATTTCGCGGAAGAAGTTGCAGCTCAGATGAAATAATTTTTCATGAGCAATTTTTGTGATTCTACATTTTCGGGAGCGTCTTTTAAAAGGGCGCTCCTTTCTTTTTTTATAATATTTGCATTCTTTTTTCTTTCGGCAGAGGCGGCTGAAGAGGAAAAAACTTCTGAAAATATCAATAAATCTGCAAATACTGCTGCTCCGACCGTTTACACAAAAGAGGAATTTATTGAGAAATTCATAACGAAAACCGGTCTCGGAGAGGCTTCAAAATATAAAGTCCAGATGGCTGAAGCCGATTACGATTACGTCATAGCTCAGATGTTCCCGACCATAAAACTGATGACTGGTATAGGGCCTCACCCGAAGTATGTTTACGAACAGTCCGAACTGCTTCCTGATGAAGACGGCGACGGTCTGCCGGAATTCAAAGAGAGAAAATGGCACAAATACTATACGGAAGACTGGGGTATAGCAATAAGAACAAGAGCGGAATTCATACTTCCGATCTACACTTTCGGTAAGGTCACAAAGGCGAAACGCGCTGCCTGGGCGCAGATTGAACTTAGAAAAGCAGAATCGAAAATAGCTGATATCAAATTGAAAAAAGAGGCTGCTACAATCTACTGGTCATGGGTTATGGCGCAGAGCTACATTGATATAATGGAGCCTGCGATGAAGGAACTCGACAAAGTCGAAGAGAAGATCCGGGATATGCTCTACGAAGAAAAAGAGGGCGTAACGCAGAAGGATCTCAACAAACTGCTGATCGAAAAGGAAAAAATCCAGTATTTATACGACAGACTGCTTTTCCAGACGGACACGCTCAAATCGCTGATCACCGAAGTTCTGGGTGAAAACTGGGCTTTTGCCGACAAGGAGATGACAAAACAGGAATTTTCCAGAGAAATGCCGGAACTTGTCGATTTTATGAAGCAGAACAGTCCTTATTCTGCGTATATGCGCAAAGGACTTGCCGTCTATGAAAATCTTTACAGACTTGAGGTCAGACGCACACTCCCGAATTTCGGAATATCCGGTTCTTATTCGTTCAGATACACGAGTTCGGTCGATGAGAAGTATTATCCCGAGGCGAACAGCCCTTACAACGGCTACGACGGTGAAATCGGCATCGGACTTGTCTTCGATCTGAACATAATGGAGCAGGTGAGGAAGATACAGAAAGCTAAAGCCGAATGGAACTACATGAAGGCGCAGGCATTCTTCGCTGAGCAGAACGTCTCTTTGCAGATTCATAAAAAATATAATGATCTCAAGGCGTTGGATTCGCATATCTCGCACCTTAAAACGATCAGGAAAACCACAAAAGGGATGATGACGACCGAATACGCAAACTATGAATCGGGAATGACTACCGGCACGAAAGACCTGATCGACGCTGTGAAGGCGTTTTTTGAAAACGAACAGGAATACATCAAGGCGATTTACGATTACAATATGAAGATCGAAGATATAAATGAATTTACAGGGGTGGATAAATGAAGAAAATCTTAATGATAATCGCTATTTGTTGGAATTTTTGTGCTTTTGCCCAGGCGGCTCAGGCTCCTGCAAAAGAGCAGTCGGCGGATCAGCTTGATGTCTCGACAGCTATGAAACTGCTTGAAACCAAAGAGCAGGCATTCGAAAAACTGGCAAACACGAACCCGAAAAAAGGAACTCCTAAATATGCCTCAAAAGACAAGGAAATAAAGGATATTGTCGAGGAGATCATCGATTACCGCTTTATTTCGGAATATATAATCGGCAAAAAGTGGGCCGAGACACCTGATTCCAAAAAAGAGGAATTGTTTAATAAAATTAAAGAGTTGTTTACTGATGTCTATCTTGACAAACTCTTTTACAACAAAAGTTATGAGAAAAAATACTTAGACAAAGGAACAGAGAAAAAATATCTTAAAGGCGTTCCTGAAAGTATTTTCATCACATCTGAAATCCAGGGAATTTTCAAAGGAAAAACAGTCGGTTACGAACTTGTCTACCACATCCGTAAAATTGACGGAAAATATAAGGTTTTCGATGTAGAGCTTGACACGGTGAGCCTTGCGAGAAATTACCGCGAACAGTTCGAGAAAAATCTGAAAGAGAAAAGTATTGACGAACTTATCGCCAATATCGACAAAAAAATTAAATCATCGAAAGAAAAACAGGATAAAAAAGAGGCAAAACCTGCCGCCAAGTAGCCAGAATGACTGAAAAAATTTTGCTCCATGCCTGCTGTGCGCCATGCACGACGGCGACTCTTGAAAAAATAATGGCTGACAATCCGGATTCCGATATTTTTGTTTTTTACTACAATCCCAACATTTCTCCGGCTGAAGAAGAGGAAAAACGCTGGTCTGAGCTTGTGAGATACATCGGCACGCGTTACGGTGATACGGTGAAAGTTCTGCGCGGGAAATACGACTATGACTTCTGGAATTCTATGATAGAGCCAGTTTCGCTCAGCGGCGAAGGCGGTTTCAGGTGCAGGATCTGCTACTATCTGCGTCTTCTTGAAAGTTTCAAAAAAGCGGCGGAACTCGGCTGTGACGCGGTCAGTACGACTTTGGCGATAAGTCCTTACAAAAATTTTGAGTGGCTGGATGAAATAGGGAAACTTCTTTCCGAAAAATTCGGGATAAGATGGTTTCTTGAAAGGTGGGATTACAGGCGTTCCATTGAGCTTTCAAAGCAGTACAGCTTATACCGGCAGAAATACTGCGGATGCGATTACAGCAAGAAAAAGTGAGGTAAAAAATGAAAGAAAAAATCCTTTTTTACGAAAAACAGCGGCTTACTCAGTGGTGGCTCTATCTGATTGTCATTCTGGTTCAGTTTATTCCGATAATTCTCATTGTAACCGATTCTTACCGCGTTGAATTTTTTATGAATCATCCTGAATTTCTTGCATCCAAAGCAATCATGTGGGGACTCGCTTTGATCATTTCGCTTGGTTTGATTTTCTCAATAAAATTAGAGACTAAGATTGCTGAACAGGGTGTTTATGTCAGGCTTTTTCCTTTAGGATTTTCGTTCAAGTTTTATCCGTTCAGCAACATGCTGGCATACTATGTCAGGACTTACCATCCTGTCCGCGAATACGGCGGCTGGGGCTATAAAGGAAGATACAACAACAGATCTCTCAGCATCCGCGGTGACAGGGGGCTGCAGCTGGAGTTCCCGAACGGAAACAAACTTCTTATCGGAACACAGAAGGAAAAGGAATTATTAGAGGTTTTAAAATCACTTCAAAAATAAGCTATGAAAAAAATTACTTTATTTTCTTTAATTGTGCTGATTTTCTTTTCGCTTTTTGCTGAAAAGGAAACTGTAACGATCTGGCACTCGTATCGCGGTGACGAGCAGAAGGCTCTGGAAGAATTGCGCAACAAATTCAATGAGCTGCAGTCTGAATACAAAGTCGATCTCCTCAATGTTCCTTACGATGCCTTTGCGAACAAACTGACAAGCGCGATCCCGCGCGGAAACGGTCCGGATGCGTTTATTTTTGCTCACGAAAGAGTGGGTGACTGGGCTGAAAGCGGAATAATTTCAGATCTTTCCGATGTCTTGAGCGGAAACTTGTCAGACTCTTTGATTCCTTCAACTCTTGATGCTTTAAAATATAGCGGAAAATACTGGGGATTTCCTCTTTCTTTCAAAAGCGCTGTTCTTTTCTACCGTACTGACAAGGTCGAAAAAATTCCCGAGACTACAGATGAACTTCTTAAAGCGGCACAGAGTTTCACAGATGCTAAAAACGGAAAATACGGATTGGCTTTTGAAGCGACTTCGGCATATTTCGCGGCTTCTTTCATCTACGGTTTCGGCGGTAAATTCTGCTTTGAAAACGGCTCGGAAAGGGAAGACGGCATGGCATGCCTTGACGATAAAGGTAATGTGAAAGCGCTTGAATTTATCAATGATCTGGTAAATAAATCGAAAGTTACGCCGCAGGAAGCTACCTCCGCGCTTGTAACGCAGCTTTTCAACGAAGGAAACTCAGCTTTTGTAATCAACGGGCCGTGGTTTTTAGGCGAAATCGACAAAAATGTCCCGTATTCGGTCGCAGTTCTGCCTAAAGTAAGCGAAAGCGGCGAAGTTATGAAGCCTTTCCTCACGGTAGAGGCCTACCTCGTTTCGAACCACGAAACGACAAACAAAAAAGGGGCGGCAGAGTTCGGAAAATTTCTCGTTTCCCACGATGCGGCCAAAGTCCGCGCTGTTTCGGGAAGACAGTCTGTAGCGACCGCTTCGGTTTACGAGGATGAGGAAGTTGCAACTGACGAAATCCTCAATGTTTTCAAAAAACAGGCCGAAGTTTCAGTTCCCATGAGCAACAATCCGAAAATGAGAATGGTCTGGGAACCGCTTGCAGGTGCTTTGAGAAAGGTTCTACGCGGTGCAGACACCCCCGAAAACGCACTCGAAAGCGCGCAGCAGCAGTTCAAAATCTTCTCAAAACCGCTTCCTGCGGCTCAAAGTCCTGTCGTATTTGTGATAATTCTTGTCATCGCGGCAATTGCAGGGCTTGTTTTCACTGTCAGACAGATAAAAAAGTATAAATTTTTCGAAAAACTCATGTCGTCGCCGACACCTTATATCTATCTTTTCCCTGCGATGTTCTCGATGCTTGTCCTCGTTTTCGTTCCGTTCGCGGTTGGGACGGCGGTCGCGTTTTTCGCCCACAAAAGCGGCGAATACCAGTTCGTAGGGTTTACGAATTTCATTTCGATACTGCTTTCTAAAGATTTTCCGATAACTGATTCGCTTTCGTTCTATTTCACGCTTCTTGTCACGATCCTGTGGACGGCAGTGAACGTTTTCCTGCATGTTTCGATAGGTCTTGCGCTCGCTCTCATGCTGCGCGAGCCGTGGCTCAAACTCAAAGGCGTTTACAGAATGCTTCTCATAATCCCGTGGGCGGTTCCGAACTACATTACAGCGCTTATCTGGAAAGGGATGTTCAACAGACAGTTCGGCGCGATAAACGGAATTTTGCAGGCGATAGGGCTCGAAACTGTCAGCTGGTTCAGCGGCTTCTGGACTTCGTTCGCGGCAAATGTCACGACAAATACATGGCTCGGTTTCCCGTTCATGATGGTTACCGCTCTCGGCGCGTTGCAGGCGATCCCGCACGATCTGGAAGATGCGGCAAGTGTTGACGGAGCCAACGGAATGCAACGTTTCAGACACGTGATTCTGCCGCTTCTGAAACCGGCACTTCTTCCGGCTGTCATTCTGGGCAGTGTATGGACATTCAACATGTTCAACATCATTTACCTCGTTTCGGGCGGCGAACCCGACGGCGCGACCGAAATCCTTATCAGTGAAGCTTACAAATGGGCTTTCCAGCGTCAGGAACGTTACGGATATGCGGCAGCTTATTCAACTTTGATTTTCATAGTTCTCCTTCTTTATTCCAAAGCGACAGAAAAAGTCGGGAAAGAAAAATAACCGGAATTTCATCAGATACAGTCAAAAGATATGTGTGCTTTTGAGTTCGAAAAGTATTGTGTTTTCTGAGAGAATGACTTTGCTTTAAATGTGCAGGGATTGATTCGGATCTTATTTTGAGATCTTATTTGAGATTCTTTTTGAAGCTGATGATGTCGGAAAGACCTGAGTAGGTTTTGTATGCGTTGTTTTCACAGACAACGACTGTCGGGACGCTTCTGATTCCGAATTTTCTTGCGAGATCCAGATGATCTGCCGCATCAAGAACCTGAAGGTAGGGTGTTCCTTCCATTTCTTCTTTTGCTTTCGGGCAGTTGGGGCAGGTCTTCTGAGTGAAGAGATAAACCTGTTTGTCGCTGCACGATGCTGCGGACATCGAAACTGCCGGCTGAACGAAAGATTCAGGAGCGACATTGCTGTTTACGAAAGTTTTTTCGCAGTTTTTTCCGCCTTCACCACCGTTGCCGAAGTTGACTTCCTCAGCAATTTTATCGGAAATTCTGTATTCTGTTCTCTTCTCGAATTCCTGTTTCTTGCCGTCGTTCCAGTGTTCGATCGGTCTGTAGTAACCGGTGATCCTGCTGTAAACTTCAACTTTGCCGCCGCATTTCGGGCAGGAGTCGTGTTCACCTGCGCTGTATCCGCATTTCGGGCAGATCGTGTATGTCGGGGAAATCGTGAAATAGGGGAGTTTGAAGGTGTAGGCAATTTTTTTGACAAGTGCTGCAGCCGACTGCCATGAAGGAAGTTTTTCGCCAAGGAAGGTGTGGAAAACTGTTCCGCCTGTGAACTTTGTCTGAAGCTTATCCTGAATTTCAAGAGCTTCGAAAGGATCTGTAGTGTAGTTTACCGGAAGGTGGCAGCTGTTGGTGTAGAAAGGTTTCTCGTCCTTGCCTGTTGCAGCGGTGATGATGTCATCCCATCTTTCTCTGTCCATCTTAGCAAGACGGTAAGCGGTCGATTCAGCCGGAGTCGCCTCAAGGTTGTAGAGGTCGCCTGTCGTTTCCTGGTAGTTTTTAAGTTTTTCGCGCATGAAGTCGAGTACGTCCTGCGAGAACTTGAGACCTTTGTGACCTGCGATATTCTCGTTGATCCAGCATGCGTTGAGGCACATTTCGTTCATGCCGACAAGGCCGATCGTCGAGAAGTGCGAGTTGAAGTTGCCGAGATATCTTTTGGTGTAGGGATAGAAGTTTTCGTTGAGGAGCTTCGTGCAGACTTTTCTTTTGATCTCAAGGCTTCTTTTTGCGATGTCCATGAGTCTTTCAAGTTTTGCGTAGAACTCTTCCTCTGTCTTGGAGTTGTATGCGATTCTCGGAAGGTTGATCGTTACGACGCCGATGCTGCCTGTTTTTTCGCCGCTGCCGAAGAGACCGCCGGTTTTCTTGCGGAGTTCCCTTTTGTCAAGCTGGAGTCTGCAGCACATACTTCTTACATCGCTCGGTTTCATGTCGCTGTTGATGAAGTTCTGGAAGTAGGGTGTGCCGTATTTTGCCGTCATTTCGAAAAGGAGCGGAACATTTTCGCCTTCCCAGTCGAAATCCTTTGTGATGTTGTAGGTCGGGATCGGATACTGGAAACCTCGGCCGACTGCATCGCCTTCGAGCATGATTTCAATGAACGCCTTGTTGATCATGTCCATTTCCTTCTGGCATTCGCCGTAGGTG
This sequence comes from uncultured Spirochaetales bacterium, assembly GCA_902780365.1. GTDB lineage: Bacteria > UBP6 > UBA1177 > UBA1177 > UBA1177 > UBA1177. Next base: position 1,393 of record CACZFE010000037.1, on the reverse strand, counting down.
AAATCCATCTCTTTGCCGCCGACGATCGCCGGAATGTTTTTGAGGTCGTCAGGGCATACCCAGTCAAGCGTGATGTTGCTGAACGGAGACTGAGTTCCCCATCTTGACGGAGTGTTTACGCCGAAAACGAAAGCCTGAATAGCCTGTTTTACACCTTTGTAGTCAAGCTGATCAACGCGTGCGAACGGAGCAAGGTATGTGTCAAAGCTTGAGAAAGCCTGAGCGCCCGCCCATTCGTTCTGCATGATGCCGAGGAAGTTTACCATCTGGTTTGCTATCGTATAAAGGTGGTTCGCCGGAGCTGAAGTAAGCTTGCCGGGAACGCCGCCAAGACCTTCCTGAATGAGCTGTTTGAGCGACCAGCCTGCGCAATAAGCAGTGAGCATAGAAAGGTCGTGAAGGTGGAAGTCTCCGTTTTTGTGGCACTGCGCGATTTCGTTGTCGTAAATTTCGCTCAGCCAGTAGTTTGCTGTGATTTTTCCGCTGTTGTGAAGGATAAGTCCGCCGATGCTGTATGTAACAGTCGAATTTTCCTTGACTCTCCAGTCTTCGTTGTTGACGTAGCTGTTGATGGTTTCCTTGTAGTCGAGGATCGTGGATTTCATTTCACGGAGTTTCTCGCGCTGCTTTCTGTAAAGGATGTAAGCCTTTGCTACAGCAGTGTATCCGCTTTTTTCAAGTGTGTTCTCGACACTGTCCTGAACGTCTTCGATTTCGATTACGTTGTCATGGATCTTGTTCTGAAAGTCTGCCGTTACTCTGAGCGACAGAATATCAAGAATATCGTCGTTAAAAAGCATATCTGCGGCTACAAACGCCTTTTTGATAGCTTCCTTGATTTTGTTGATGTCGAAATCCGCCAAAGCGTTGTTTCTTTTTCTGATTTTGAACATTTGTTTTGTCTCCCTTGGGTTAAAAGTTATAAAACACAAAAAGCGCGGTGATGTTACACAAGTGATTGTGGTTGTCAATAGAAAAAAACACAATATCTTGAGTTTTTTCATAAGTGTCTGAAATCAAAAAGAAAAAAAATTCGCCGCCGCATTTTCGGTGTCGAAATATCGAAAAATCGTCACGACGTCATGCCGTTACGCCGTAACGTATTACTTGAAAAAATGCCCGATTCTGTTGAGACGAAGTTCTTTCAGATCGAAAATCGAGTTGCCGAACTGTACTGAGAACCACACGAAAAGCGGTTTGCCCTGGACGTTTCCTCGAGGAACAAAGCCCCAGAATCGACTGTCAAGACTGTCGTCGCGGTTGTCGCCCATGACGAAATAATTTCTTTCCGGAACGACGACGGACCGGTTGCAGTAAGGGCATTTCATATTGATCTGATCCCGGATTTCTTCGTTGAAGCTGTCATTGTAAATAACTTTGTATTTGTTGCCGT